>NZ_JAJVKW010000016.1 GCF_024198255.1 Myxococcus guangdongensis | reverse complement strand
CATCCTCCACGTCGTCGTGAAGGTCGTGTTCTCCGTCGGGCCGTACCCGTTGATGAGGGGGCCTCCCGCGCGCAGCCGCTCTCTCACCCGCTGCACCGGCAGCACGTCCCCTCCCGCCAGCACCTGCCTCACTCCCGCCAGTGCCTCCGGCTGGTACGCCTGCATCTGCTCGAAGAGCGCCGCTGTCAGCCACAGCGACGTCACCTGGTGCTTCTTCAACGCTGCCGCCACTTCCTCCAGCGCCAGCTCCTTCGCCGGGTACACCACCAGCTTCGCTCCGTTCAGCAGCGCGCCCCATACCTCCAGCGTCGACGCGTCGAAGCCCACGGGCGCCAGCTGCAACCACACTTCCTTCTCGCTGAAGCTCGCGTACCTGGCTCCCTTCACCAGCCTCGCCACCGCCCTCTGCGGCACCCCCACTCCCTTCGGCGTCCCCGTGCTCCCCGACGTGTACATCACGTACGCCAGGCTGCTTCCTTCTCCTCGACGCCGCGGATTGCTCTTCGGCTGACTCGCTATCTCCCCAGCCTCCGCGTCGACGCTCACCACCACGTCCGCGCTCTCCGCCACCTCCTCCACCAGCTCCTCGCGGCCCACCACCACCGCCACTCCCGCCTCCCTCTTCATCCACCTCAACCGCTCCGCCGGGTTGCTCCCCTCCAGCGGCACGTACGCTCCTCCCGCTTTCACCACGCCCACCACCGTCACCACCCACTCCAGCGAGCGCTCCACACTCAGCCCCACTCTCACCTCGGGGCCGACTCCCACGCTCCTCAGGTGGTGCGCGAGCTGATTCGCTCTCTCGTTGAGCTGTCCGTACGTCAGCGACTCGCCGGCGTCGTCGACAACCGCGACCGCGTCCGGCGTCTGCTCCACCTGCGCCTCGAACAACTCCGCCAGCGCAGGCGTCCTTGCGACGTGGGGACTCTGTCCGCTCCACGTCTCCACTGCGATTGACTCGGCGCGTGGAAGATGTCCGTGCTCGCGCGACTTCGCTCCGGACACATCCTCGCGCCTCCGCCCACTCCACTCCGCCACCACGCGCCGCCGCTCCTCCTCCGTCTCCAGCGGCAGCTCCCTCACCCTCTTCCCCCACCCCTCCACGCCACCCTCCAGCACTCGCCGCACGTGCTTCACCAACCGCTCCGCTGTCCCCTCCTCGAACAGGTCGCTGTTGTAGTTCAGCGCCACCGCCACCCCGTCCGCGTCCTCTCCCACCGACAACGAGAGGTCGAACTTCGATGTCTTCGTGTCCGTCTCCAGCCCCTTCAGCACCAACCCCTTCCCCAGACTCACCTTCAACCCAGGCGTGTTCTGCAGCGTCAGGCTCACCTGGAACAGCGGACTGCGGCTCAGGTCCCTCTGCGGCAGCAACTCCTCCACCAGCTTCTCGAACGGCACGTCCTGGTGCGCGTACGCACCCAACGTCACCTCCTTCGCCCTCCCCACCAACTCCCCGAACGTCTCCCCCTCCTCCACACGCCCCCTCAGCACCAGCGTGTTCGCGAAGTAGCCGATGAGCCCTTCCGTCTCCGCGTGCGTACGCCCTGCGATCGGGAACCCCACCACCACGTCCCCCTGCCCCGCGTGCCTCGCCAGCACCACCTGGTACGCGCTCAGCAGCACCATGAAGGGTGTCACCCCCTCACGACGGCTCACCTCCTCCACCTTCCTCCACAGCTCCTTCTCCCACCGCCGCTCCACCACCGCCCCACGGAAGCTCTGCGCCGCCGGCCTCGGCTTGTCCGTCACCAACTCCAGTGCTTTCGGCGCGCCCTCCAACTGCTTGCGCCAGTACTCCACCTGCTGCTCCAGCACCTCCCCCTGCAGCCACCCCCGCTGCCACTCCGCATAATCCCCGTACTGCACCGGCAGCTCGTTCAGAGGAGACGATTTCCCCTCCGCATACGCCCCGTAGAGCGCGGCCACCTCCCGCACCAACAGCCCCGTCGACCACCCGTCCGACACGATGTGGTGCATCACCACCACCAACACGTGCTCCTCCGCGGACAGCCGCACCAACGTCGCCCTCAGCAGCGGCCCTCGCGCCAGATCGAACGGGAGCAACACCTCCTGCTCCACGTGACGACGTGTCTCGGCCTCGCGCGCAGCCTCTGACAGCCCATCCAACTGGACCAGGCGCAGCGACACCTCGACTTCGGGCGAAACCCTCTGCACCGCCACCCCGTTCTCACTTCGGAACGTGGTGCGCAGGGCGTCGTGACGTCGGACGAGTTCTTGGAACGTCCTCGACAAGGCCTCCGTGTCCAGCGGACCGCTCATCCGCACCGCACCCGGCATGTTGTACGAAGCGCTGCCCGGCTCCAACTGGTCCAGGAACCACAGACGCTGCTGCGCGAAGGACAGCCGCGCCGGTCGGTGCTTGTCCTCGCGAGGCTTCAACGGAGGCACCGCCAACGACGCTCCCGCTCGAATCAGCCGATCCACGCGCACCGCGAGCGACGCCACGGTGGGAGACACGAACAGCTCGCGCAGTGGGACCTCGAGGCTGAACGCACTCCGAATCCGCGAGATGGCTCGCGTCGCCAGCAGCGAGTGTCCTCCCAGCTCGAAGAAGTGGCTGTGGATCCCCACCCTGTCGAGCCCCAGCACCTCCGCGAAGATCCCCGCCAGCAACTGCTCCGTCGCGGTACCCGGCGCGACGAAGTCCGCTCCCGCCGTGCGCCCCAGCCCCACCACGGGCAGCGCCCTGCGATTCACCTTGCCGCTCGGCGTCAGCGGCAACGCCTCCAACACGAGCAGCGCGGAGGGAACCATGTACTCCGGCAACCGACCGACCAGATGCGCACGGAGCACCGTGGGGTCCGGCCGCTCGGCATGCTCACGCGAGGGCATCACGTACGCCACGAGCCTCGCGCCCGAGGGCCCCTCGTCGCGAACCACCGCCACCGCATCCCCCACCGTGGGATGCGCGCGCAGCACGGACTCGATTTCACCCAGCTCGATGCGGAAGCCGCGCAGCTTCACCTGGAAGTCGAGGCGACCGAGGAACGCAAGCTCACCGTCTGGGAGCCAGCGCGCCTTGTCTCCCGTGCGGTACATGCGCGCGCCCGGGACCGTGCTGAACGGATTGGGAACGAAACGCTCCGCGGTCAGCGCTGGACGGTCGAGGTAGCCACGCCCCACGCCCTCCCCCGCCAGGAACAGCTCCCCAGGCACGCCCTCGGGGACAGGCTGGAGGTTCGCGTCCAGGATGTACGCCCGCACGTTCGCCAGCGGTGCTCCGAGCGAAGGCCGCGCCGCTCCACGCACGGCACGCCCCGTGGAGTCCACCGTGCACTCCGTGGGCCCGTAGACGTTGAACGCGGTGATGCGCGGGTGAGTGGAGAGCTGCGCCCAGAGCGCCTCGTCCACCGCCTCGCCGCCCACGAGGACGCGAAGGTCTCGACTGGAGGCAAGCCCTTCTCCGAGCAGCAGGCGCAGGTGGGACGGTGCGCAATCGAGCACGTCGACGCGGTGTCGCTCCACCCACGCCACCAGGAGGGCCGCATCCTGCCGAGCCACCTGGGGCACCACGCACAGAGTGTGTCCATCCGAGAGCTGAACGAGCTGTTGGACGGACGCATCGAAGGCCAGTGGCGCGCTGACACTGAAGCGCAGCGGACCGTTCACACCCGCGAGGACCGTGGACGCGAGCGCCGCGCGCAGGTTCATCACGGACGCGTGCTGAATCATCACGCCCTTCGGCTGACCCGTACTGCCCGACGTGTAGATGACGTAGGCCAGGTGCTCCGGAAGCGAGACACGCGGCGGCGCGGTGTCCGACTCCGCGGCGAGCGCCTCCACCGCGCCCGGGTCATCCAGACGGATGACCTCGACGCCCTGGGCCTCCACACGTTCGGCGAAGGCCCTCTGCGTGAGGACGAACGCCGCGCCCACGTCCTGGAGAACGAACGCGAGTCGCTCGCGAGGATGCGCCGGGTCCAAGGGGACGTACGCACCACCGGACTTGAGGACACCCAGCACGGCGACGACCATGTCGACGCTGCGCTCCAGGCAGAGGGCCACGCGGGACTCGGGCCCGACGCCGCGAGCTCGCAGCCCATGGGCGAGCCGGTTGGCCCGGCGGTCGAGCTGCTCGAACGTGAGCGACGTCTCGTCATCGAGGACCGCCAACGCCTCGGGCGTGCGCGCGACCTGCGCCTCGAAGCGCTCGTGCAGCGCCTGCGCGGGCGGCGCGATCACGCCGCGCCCGCTCCACTCCTCCACCACTCGCCGCCGCTCGTCAGCGCTCATCAGGTCGAGCGACGCCAAGGGCTGTTCGACCTTGCCGCGCAACTCGGACAACAGGTGGCGCACCTGCTCGAGCATGCGCCGCACCGCGAGCGCGTCGAAGCGCGCGGCGTCATGGTTCAGCTTGAACACCCACTCGTTCCCCGGCATGACCACCAGGGAGATGGGGTGGTGGTCCGCCTCCACCGCCATGGGATTGCGCACCACGAGGTCCTCCGACGGCGTGGAGAGCCCCGCCTCCATCGGATAGTTCTCGTAGGTGAAGAGGGTCTCGAACAGCGGCTCGCCCGAGGGCACCTCGCTCCAGCGACGCACGTCGACCAACGGCGTGGACTCGTACTGCCGGGCCTCCTGCATCCAGCCCTGGAGCTCCCTCAACCACGTCCCCACCCTCGCCTCGGGCGGCATCCGCACGCGCACGGGGATGGAGTTGATGAACAACCCCACCATGCTCTCGAAGTCCGTCAGCTCCGCGGGACGTCCGGCGACCGTGGCGCCGAAGACCACGTCGTCCTGACTGCTGTAGCGCCCCAACACCACGGCCCAGGCCCCTTGAACCAGGGTGCTCTGGGTGATGCCCTGCTGCCTCGCGAAGGCCACGAGGGCCGCGGTCTCCTCGGCACCGAGCCGCAGCTCCTGCGCGCCTCGTCCCGAGGGTCCCCGCGCCGGCCCCGCGACATCCACGCGCGTGGGCTCCGCGTACCCCACGAGCGCCTTGCTCCAGAAGGCCTTCGCGGCGCCCGGGTCCTGTCGCTCCAGCCACGCGATGAAGTCACGATACGGCCGGACCTCTCCTCGCGGCGGCGTCACGCCTCGCCGAAGCGCCTCGTACCGGGTGAACACATCTTGCGTCACCAACTGCGTGGACCAGCCATCCAGCAAGAGGTGCGAGAAGCTGAACACCACGCGCCAGACCCGCTCCTCCGTCCGCAGCAGCCCCAGCCGGAACAGCGGCGCGACGGAGAGCTTCACGCCGCGTCGACGGTCCTCCTCCAGGAACGCCGACACCCGCGCATCCACCTCGTCCCGAGGCACCGCGCGCCAGTCCTCGACCTGGACCGGGGGCTCCACGTCGCGCATCACCGCTTGCAGCGGCGCGTCCAGCCCGTCCCAGTAGAACGCCGTCCGGAGAATGGAGAAGCGGCGCGCCGCCTGTCGCCACGCCTCCGTCAGCGCCTTCACGTCGAGCGCGCCCTCCAATTCGAACGCCATCTGGTTGAAGTAGGGCTGGGCCGCTTCATCCTGGAGGATGTGGAACAGGATGCCCTGCTGCAACGGAGACAGCGGATACAGGTCCTCCACGTCGCGCAGGCGCAGGCCGTTGGACGCCATCCGGTCCGCGAGTCCCTCCAGCGCGCCCTGCCCCAGCTTCGCCAGCGGGAAGTCCGACGGTGACAGTCCGCGCGGGTCCTCCGACGTCGCATGCGCGATGAGCTCGCGCAGGGCCGCGACCACCCCGTCGGCCAGCGTCTCCACCGTCCCGGTCCGATGAATCCCCGGGCCATGGGTGAACATCAGTCGCATCCGTCCGCCGCTGACGATGCAGTCCACGTCGAGCAGGTGCTCACGTACACCCTCGGGCGCGCGCGTGGGGCCCACCGGGCCCTCGGACATCCGCAGCGGCGCCGTGGCCGGCAGCACGTTGTCGAACTGTCCCAGGTAGTTGAACCCCACCTCCGGCGCGGGCAACGCACGCAGGCGCTCACGCAGCGCCGGGTCCGGCGACAGGTAGCGCAGCACACCGAAGCCCACGCCCTTGGACGGGATGCGCCGCATCGCCTCCTTCGCGGCGCGCACCCATGCTCCAGGCCCCGCCCCCTGCGCCTCCACCAACACCGGGAACATGCTGGTGAACCAACCCACCGTGCGCGAGAGGTCCACCTCGCCGAAGACGTTCTCGCGCCCGTGACCTTCCATGTCCACGCGCACGCATGACGCCCCCGTCCACCGACGCAGCACGTGGGCGAGCGCCGCCAGCAACAGCTCGTCCGGCTTCGCGCGCAACGCCTTCGCCACGTCCTGGAGGAGCAGCTGCGTCTCCGCGGGCTCCAGCGCCACTTCCACCACCTTCGACGCGCCCTCCGTGTTCGCGGGGCCGCCCTCCACCTCACGCGGCAACGAGCCCACCCCCTCCCACGGCAGCCCGAGCCAGAAGGTCGCCTCCTCCTGCGCGGCGGAGGTCCGCGCGTGCTCCACCAGCCGTGAGGCCCAGGACTGATAGGACACCGTCTTGGCGGGGAGCTTCACGGGCTCGTCCGCGCGGAGCCGCTGGTAGCTCGTCAGCAGGTCTTCCACCAGCACCCGCCAGGAGACGGCATCCACCGCCAGATGGTGGATGACGATCAACAGCTCCTGCGGCACGTCCGGTCCCGACTCGAACAGCACCGCTCGCGCGACCTCGCCCTTGGAGAGCGTCAGGCTCGCCTGGGCCCGTGCCGCGTGGGCCTCCAACTCGGCCTCCCGCGATTCGGACCCACCGAGGTCCACCGTCTCCAGCGGCAGGACGCCTTCCAGTCCCATCAGCTCCTGCTGCCAGCCGCCCTCTGCGTCCTTCGCGAAGCGCAGACGCAGGGCATCATGGTGCTCGCGCACGATCTGAAGGGCACGGTCCAGGTGCTCCGGCACCATCCGCTCGCGCAGCGTGAGGCGCAGGGCCTGATTGAAGTGCTGCACTCCCGACCGCTCGTGCGCGAAGAACCCGTGCTGAATGGGCGTCAGCGCCACCGGTCCCGTCACCGGTCCCTGGGCGATGACCTCACGGGGCGCCTCGGAGACCACCGCCGCGAGTCGCGCCACGGTCGGGTTCTCGAAGAGCTGCTTCGCGCGCAGGTGCAATCCCGCCTGCGCGGCGCGGGAGATGACCTGGATGCCGAGGATGGAGTCTCCACCCAGCTCGAAGAAGTCATCGTGCACGCTCACCCGGGCACGTCCCAGCACCTGGGCCCAGATGGCCGCGAGCGTCTCCTCCTTCGCGTCGCGTGGCGCGACCGCGTCGGTCCGCTCCTCCTCCGTGACCTCTGGCGCTGGCAAGGCACGGCGGTCCACCTTGCCGCTGCTCGTCCGAGGGAGCTCCTCCATCGCGACGAAGGCCGCGGGCACCATGTACTCGGGCAACTGCTCCAACAGGAACTCGCGCAGCGCGGCGGGCTCACGTCCCCGCGCTCCCGAGGGCACCACGTACGCGACGAGCCTCGGCGGCGACCCCGCGTCCTCGCGCAGGAGGACCAGGGCGTCGCGAACCTCGGGGTGCCGGCAGAGCGTGGCTTCGATTTCCCCCAGCTCGATGCGGAAGCCGCGCAGCTTCACCTGGAAGTCGATGCGGCCGAGGAACCGGAGCTCGCCGTTCGGGAGCCAGTGCACCTTGTCTCCCGTGCGGTACATGCGGTCGCCCGGGACGGTGCTGAAGGGATTGGGGAGGAAGCGCTCCGCGGTCAGCGCGGGGCGTCCCAGATAGCCACGCCCCACGCCCTCTCCCGCGAGGAACAACTCTCCGGCGACGCCCACGGGGGCGAGCTGGAGGTTCGCGTCCAGGACGTATGCCTTCACGTTCGCCAGCGGTGGGCCGAGCGAAGGCCCCGACGTGCCTCGCACGAAACGCACCGTCGCCTCCACCGTGCACTCGGTGGGGCCGTAGACGTTGACGGCGGTGATGCGCGGGTGCGCGGCGATGCGAGCCCAGAGCGTGTCGTCCGTCGCCTCGCCTCCGAAGAGGATGCGCAGCGGACGATGCGCGCCCAGCCCCTCGTCGAGCAGCACGCGCAGATGGGAGGGCGTGCCGTCGAACACGTCGACCCGGTGTCGCTCCACCCACTCCACCAGCAGGGCCGCGTCCTGGCGGACAGTCTGCGATACCACGCACAGGGCGTGGCCATCCGTGATGTGGACCAGCTGCTGGACGGACATGTCGAACGCCAGCGGCGAGTTGAGGCTGAAGCGCAGCGGGCCGCTCAATCCGGCGAACACCTTGGACGCGAGCGCCGCCCTCAGGTTCATCACGGACGCGTGCTGAATCATCACGCCCTTCGGCTGCCCCGTGCTGCCCGACGTGTAGATGATGTAGGCCAGGTGCTGAGGAAGCGAGACGCGCGGCGGAGCGGTGTCCGACTCCGCGGCGAGCGCCTCCACCATGCCCGGGTCATCCAGGCAGATGACCTCGGTGTCCTGGCTCCGCGGTCGCTCGGCCAGCGAGCGCTGCGTGAGCACGAACCTGGCGCCCGCGTCCTGGACCACGAAGGCGAGTCGCTCGGGTGGATGCGCTGGGTCCAGGGGGACGTAGGCACCGCCTGACTTGAGGACGCCGAAGAGGGCGACCACCATGTCGACGCTGCGCTCCAGGCAGAGCGCGACGCGGGACTCAGGCCCGACGCCACGCGCGCGCAGCCAATGGGCGAGCCGGTTGGCCCGACGGTCGAGCTGCCGGAATGTGAGCGACGTCTCGTCGTCGAGGACGGCCAGGGCGTCGGGCGTGCGCGCGGCCTGGTCCTCGAAGCGCTCGTGCAGCGCGCCTTCCCACGGAAGCTCCCGGTCCGTGTCGTTCCAGCGCACGAGGAGCAGCTCCCGCTCCGAGGCGGACAACAAGGACAGCTCGCCCAGTCGACTCTCGGGCCTCGTCGCGAGGGTCTCCATCACGAGGGCCAGCCGCTCCAGCTGCGCCTCCGCGAACTCCCGCGTGAAGCGGCTCCGGTCGTAGCTGAAGTGCAGCGGGAGTCGCGCCTCCGGGGATGAGGTCAGCGTGAGGCCGAAGTGGTCCTCCTCCTTCGACTGGACACGGTGGACCTCCAGCGCTCGCGAGGCCGACGTCAGCGCCGAATCCAGGGGGTAGTTCTCGAAGACGACCAGCGTGTCGAACAGCGCGGTCCCGGCGGGGACTTCGCTCCAGCGCTGCACCTTCACCAGGGGCGCATGCTCGTGCTGGCGCGCGTCCACCTGCATCTCCTGGATGCGGCGGAGCCAGGTGGCCCACGTGAGGTCCCCGGACCAGCGCACGCGCACCGGCTGGGTGTTGATGAACAGGCCGACCATCTCCTCCACGCCCGCGAGGTCCGGAGGGCGGCCGGAGACGGTGGTGCCGAACACGACGTCCTCGGAGCCCGACAGGCGCCCGAGCACCAGGGCCCACGCGCCCTGCACCACGGTGCTCATCGTGATTCCGTGTCGACGCGTGAAGGCGTTGAGCGCGGCCGTGGTCTGCTCGGGCAGGCGGCGGATGAGCGTGGCCCGGCCCTCACCTTCACCCACTCCCGCGCCCGTCGGCGTGGGCTCGTAGAACCCCGCCAGCTCACGCCGCCAGAAGTCCTCCGAGGTCTTCAGGTCGTGCTCGGCCAACCATCCCAGGTAGTCACCGAAGGGACGCGGAGGCGCGAGCCTCGGAGCGTGGCCCGCGACCGTCCCCTCGTACAACGTGAAGAAGTCCTTCACCACCAACGGCACGGACCAGCCGTCCAGCACCAGGTGCGAGTGGCTGAAGACGAAGCGGTAGACCCGGTCCGCGCCACGCAGGAGCGTCAGCCGAATCAGCGGCGACTGGGACAGGTCGAAGCCCTCCTCGCGATCCTTCGCCAGAAAGGTCTCCAGCCGCGCCTCGAAGGCCTCCGGGGACAAGTCCCGCCAGTCCTCCTGGCGCAGGGGCAGGTCCACCTCGCGCAGCACGACCTGGACCGGCTCGTCCACGTCGTCCCAGACGAGCGCGGTGCGCAGCACGGGATGCGCCGCCACCACGCCACGCCACGCGGCGGCGAAGGCCTCCACGTCCAGCGCGCCCCGCAGCTCACAGACCAGCTGGTTGAAGTAGAGGCCCTTGCCGGGCTCGGAGATGGCGTGGAAGAGCATGCCGCCCTGGAGGGGCGACAGCGGGTACAGGTCCTCGATGTTGTCGCTCATCGCGTCTTCTTTCCGAACCGCGCCGCCAGCTTGTCGAGTTGCGACTGCTTCACCTTCGCGAGGGGGAAGTCGGACGGCGAATGCCCGCCCGCGTCCGGAGCGCTCGAGGCCTGGATCAAGGCCACCAGTCGCGCCACGAAGTCCTCCGCCACTCGCGTCACCGTCTCACGACGGTGCACCGCCTCACTGAAGGTCCACGTCACCTCCAGCCGGCCCTCGCGCACCACGCTCGTCACATCCAACAGGTACGGCCGACGTGAGCTCGCCGCGCGCTGCCGCACGCCCTCGCTCTCCGGTGCGAGCGTGAAGGGTCCCTCTCCGCCCACGAGGCCATCCACCTGTCCCAGGTGATTGAAGCCGACCTCCGCCCGGGGCAGCTCCGCCAGCGCGGTGTCCCGCGCCACGTAGCGCAGGAGCCCCCAGCCCATGCCCTGCGTCGGCACCGCGCGCAGCGACTCCTTCACGCCGCGCAGCGCCTCACCGGGCCCTCTCGCTTCACGCACGTCCAACAGCGCGGGGAAGATGCGCGTGAACCAGCCCACCGTGCGCGACACGTCCACGCCCGGGAGCACCTCCTCGCGACCATGGCCCTCCACGTCGACCAGCGCGACACCCCGCTCCGTCCACGCGGACAGCGCCTGCGCCAGGGCCGTGAGCAACGGGTCCTGGGGCTGCGTGTGCCACGCCTTCGGCACGTCGTGCAGGAGCGACTTCGTCTGCTCCGCATCCAGCGACACCTGCACCGTGCGCGCCGTGGCCTCGGTGTTGCCGCCCTCCTGGAAATCCCGAGGCAGCCGCGCCACCTCCGACCACGGGCGCTCGCGCCACCACGTGCGCTCCGCGCCCAACTTCTCCGAGCCCGCCAGCGCCTCCAGGCCTCGCGCCCAGGCCTGGTACGAGGTCGTCTTCGGCGGCAGTCGCACCGGCGCGCCCTCGGTGAGTCGCGCATACGCCGTGGCCAGGTCCTCCACCAGGATTCGCCACGACACCGCGTCCACCACGAGGTGGTGGACCGCCAGCAACAGGCGCACGGGCTGGCCAGCTCCGGGCTCCAGCAACGCGGCCCGAAGCATGGGGCCGTCCAACGAGAGCGACTGCTGAAGCGCCATCGCCCGCTGCTCCAACGTGCTCGTCAGGGCCTCGCGCGGCACGTCGGACAGGTCCACGCGCTCCAGCGAGATGGGCGCCCCGGGAGCCTCGGACGTCTGATGCCAGCCGTCCGCCGTCCTGGCGTAGCGCAGGCGGAGCGCGTCGTGGTGCTCCACCACGTGCGCCAGGGCACGCTCCAGCAGCGCCGGGTCCAACGGCGTGCGCGACTGGAACATCAGCGACATGTTCCAGTGGTCGGGGTCCTCCAGCTCCAGCTCGAAGAACCAGCGCTGGATGGGCGTGAGGGCCACCGGGCCCACGACGGGACCCTGCTCTGCCTGCACCGTGAGCCGCGTCCCCGCCACCGCGGCGAGCCTCGCCACCGTGGGGTTCTGGAAGAGCTGCTTCGGTGACAGCTCGAGCCCGGCGGCGCGCGCGCGCGTGACGATCTGCAAGCCGAGGATGGAGTCTCCTCCCAGCTCGAAGAAGTCATCGTGGATGCCGACGCGGTCCACGTTGAGCACTTCCTTCCACAGCGCCGCGAGCCGCTCCTCCACCTCGGTGCGAGGCCCCGCGCTCGACGTGCTCGTCGACTTCGTCACCTGGGACTCGGGCGCCGGCAGCGCGCGCGTGTCCACCTTGCCGTGCCGCGTGCGCGGCAACGACGCGAGCGCCACATACGTCGACGGCACCATGTAGGGCGGCAGCCGCGAGAGCAGCCAGGACTTCAGCACTCCCGACGACACGGCCTCTCCCGGCTCGGCTGCGGAGGCCACCACGTAGGCCACCAGTCGCTTCGGCCCACCGTCCGCTCGCGCGACCACCGCGACCTCTCGGACCTCCGGATTCGCGAGCAGCGCCGCTTCGACCTCACCGGGCTCGATGCGGAAGCCACGCACCTTCACCTGCGAATCCGCGCGCCCCAGGAACTCCAGCGTCCCATCCCGACGCCAGCGCGCCACGTCACCGGTGCGGTACATGCGCGCGCCGGGACGCGCGTCGAACGGGTCCACTCCGAAGCGCTCGGCGGTGAGCTCGGGCTGACCGAGGTAGCCTCGCGCGACACCGCCGCCGCCGACGTACACCTCTCCCGGTGCGCCGGGCAACGCGAGCCCTCGCCGCGAGTCGAGCAGGTACACCCTTGCGCCCGGCACCGCGCGGCCGATGGGCACACTGCCCTGCTCGTCCTTCTGGACACGGTGCACCGTGCTCCAGATGGTCGCCTCGGTGGGGCCGTACTCGTTGAACAGCGGCACCGTGGGCAGGGCTTCATGATGCGCCTGCGCCAGCTCCACCGCGCAGGCCTCGCCCCCCACGCTCACCGCGCGCAGGCCCGACAGCCCGCCCGCGGGCGCCGCCGCGAGCACCTGCGCATAGAGCGCCGGCACGGAGATGAGGTGCGTGACGCGCGCCCTCGCCACCAACTCCGCCAGCTTCCTCGGGTCCTCGCGCTCCTCCACGTCGGGGTAGCGCAGCGTGCCGCCCTCGAAGAGCGACCAGAACAGGCCCGCCAGGGAGGCATCGAAGGTGAACGGCGCCAGGGACAGCACAACGCCTGGAGCCCCGTACACCGCGTGTCGGGCCCGCGTGGCGGACACCAACTGACGATGTTCGATGACCACGCCGCGCGGGCGCCCCGTCGAACCCGACGTGTAGACGACGCAGGCCGCGTGATGCGGCTCAGGCAGCGGAGGCAGCGCACCGACGCGCTCCGGCAGCGACTCCACCGTCACCACCGACAGGCCCTCGCGCTCGGGCACCCGTGCACGCCAGGCGCCGGACGTCACCACCACGGAGGCCTTCGTGTCCTCGAGGATTCGCGAAAGCCGCTCCGCCGGATGCTCCAGGTCCAGCACCACCACCGCCGCTCCAGCGCGCAGCACGCCGAGCATCGCCGCCACCACGTCCGTGGGCTGGGCCAACGCAAGCGCCACCACCGCGCCCTGCCCCGCCCCCAACGCGCTCACCGCCGAGGCCAGTCGCGAGGAGAGCGCCTCCACCTCCCGGTACGTGAGCCGGCGCGAGTCGTCCTCCACCGCCACGGCGTCCGGAGCACTCGCGGCCCGCGCCGCGAAGCGCGACGACACCGTCTCCGCCGACGTGGGCTCCGGCAGGGACGTCGGCCCCCACTCCACCAGGAGCTGGTGACGCTCGGCCTCGGACAGGAGGCTGAGCTGGGAGACCCGCTGCTCGGGACGCGCGGCCAGTTGCTCCAGCAGCCGCACCAGATGACCGGAGAGGCGGCTGATGGTCTCCGCGTCGAAGAGGTCGGTGTTGTACTCGATGCCTCCGGACAGGCCGTCCTTGGACTCCACCAGCTCCAAAGTGAGGTCCAGCTTGGTGAAGCCGGTGTGGACCACCTGGCTCCCCAGGCGCAGCCCCGCCATGGACAGCTCGATGGGCGGTGTGTTGTGCAGCACCAACATGGTCTGGAAGATGGGCGTGTGGCTCAAGTCGCGAGCCACGTGCAGCGCGTCCACCAGCTTCTCGAACGGCACCTCCTGGTGCCCGAAGCCACCGAGCGCCGCGCGACGCACCCGTCCGATGACCTCCGTCAGCGTGGGGTCACCCGACAGGTCCGCGCGCAGGGCGATGGAGTTGATGAAGCAGCCGATGAGCGGCTCCACCTCCGGCCGGTTGCGACCCGCCACGGGAGTGCCCACCGCGAAGTCGTCCTGCCCCGAGTACGCATGGAGCAGCGTCTGCCACGCGGCCATCAACACCATGAAGGGCGTGGCGCCCTCGCGTCGCCCCATGGACGTCAGGGACTCGGTGAGCGCACGGGGGATGCTGAGCGCGTGACGCGCCCCCGGATACGTCTGCACGGGCGGACGCGGGCGGTCCGTCGGCAGTCTCAGCACGGGCACGTCCGCGAGGACGTCCCGCCACCAGGTCTGCTCGGCCGCGAGCTCGGGGCCTCGCATCCACTCCAGCTGCCAGGCCGCGTAGTCCGCGTACTGCACCGGCAGCGCGGGCAGCGTGGCCTGTTGGCCCTCGATGAACGCCGCGTACAGCGTGGCCAGCTCGTGGAACAACACGCCCGAGGACCAACCGTCCGAGACGATGTGGTGCATCACGATGAGCAGCACGTGCTCGTGCTCATCGACGCGCAGCAGCGACGTGCGGAACAGCGGTCCCTGCTCCAGGTCGAACGGCTTGCGCGCCTCGGTCCTGGCCCAGGACTCCACCGACACACCCTCTTCACGCGTGGAGAGCGGGAGAGGCAGCGGCCCCGGCGCGACGATGTGCTGCACCGCGCCCGATTCGGACATGGAGAAGGTGGTCCGGAGCGCCTCGTGGCGCCGCACGACTTCCTCCAGGGCTCGATGGAGCGCGCCAGCGTCGACCGGCCCACTCAGCGACAGCATCACCGAGTTGTTGTACGCGACGTTCCCCGGCTCCAGGCGGTCCAGGTACCAGAGGCGCTGCTGCGCGAACGAGAGCGCCAGCGGCTGCTCGCGCGAGATGCGCGGGATGGGCGGCGGCCCCTCGCGCTTCGCCGGTGCCGCGGACTGCGCGGCGACACGGGGAGGCTTCGGTCGACGCGACGGCGCCCGAACAGGCGCCAGCAGCTCCACCGTTCCATCCAGGCGACGACGCGCCCTGCGGCCCAGCGAGAAGCCCGTGACGGCTCCGGAGAGCACCCGCAGCGAGGAGGTGGTGGGTGCGTTCCAGAGCCCCCGAGGCGCACGATCACCCGTGACGACCAGCTCGCCCACGACCCCCACCGGCACCGGACGGCCCTCCGTATCGAGCACCTCCCAGCCAGAGTCCTCCGTCGCTCCCGAGCGAATCCAGGCGCCCACACCGAACAGCGGGTCACGCCGGGACACCTCGGCGGAGAGCAGGTTCGCCAACGCGGCGGTGACGTCCTCCTTCGCCTCCTCGACCAGGACGTGACGGACCGGGCTCAGGGCCTCGGAGGCGTCCGGCAGCTCCGCCAGCGCGCGCGCCAGCGACGCCGTGACATGCAGGTGCGTCGCCTTCGTCTGCCTCACCAACGCGAGCAGCGACACGGCGGCCCCCGGGCCCTCCTGGATGGCCACGCCCGGAATCGCCGCCGAGGGCCTCGGTGAATACCGACGCCGCAGCGTGTTCAGGTGCACGAGCCCCTCGAGGGTCGCCTCCACCTCGACGCCGAAGTCCACGAGGCAGGCCACCTCGTCCACGTCGAGCTTCCTCACCCGCTCCACCACCGGGCCACACGTGTCGGGGGTGCCGAACAGGCCGCCCTCCTCCACGTAGCGCGTGAGCCCGTGCTCCAGCAGGGCATCCACGTCCGCGTTCGTCAGCGTGCGCATGTCCCCCTTCATCCCGAGGCTGGACGCGAAGGCCTGGAGGATGTCCACCGAGCTGCGGAAGTAATCGAGCAACGGCTTGCGCACGCGACGACGGACCTCGGCCTCGTCCGTCCCCAGGTACGCGTGCATCATGAGGCTGACGTGGCCCCGGCCCGGGTGGCCGTGCTGCCGCCAGGCCTCGCGGTAGAGCGCCACCTTCGAGGCCAGGTCCTCCAGGTTCTGCCCCATCAGGTTCGTGAGGACGTAGGCCCCCAGCTCGCCCGCCATGCGGAACGTGTCCGGACTCCCCGCCGCCGTGAGCCAGAAGGGCAGCTCCTTCTGCACGGGACGCGGGCGCAGGGACACCTCCACCTCGTCCCCCGCGCCGTTGCGCCGGAGCACCGAGCCGCCACGCCACAGCGTGCGCACCTCCTCGATGCCCTTGAACATGACCTCCTTGCGCTTCGCGTAGCGGTCCGGCGCGAAGACGAAGTCGTTCGCGTGCCAGCCCGAGGCGAAGGACACACCCACGCGGCCGTTGGACAGGTTGTCCAGGACGGACCACTCCTCGGCGACGAGGACGGGGTCATGCAGCGGCAACACCACGCTGCCGGCGCGGATGCCCAGTCGCTCCGTCACCGTGGCCACGCCCGCGCCCACCACCGCGGGTCTCGGGTACAGCCCTCCGAAGGAGTGGAAGTGCCGCTCCGGCGTCCACATCGCGGAGAAGCCATGCGTGTCCGCGTACTTCGCGCCCTCCAGCAACAGCCGGTACTTGCGGCCTCCCAGTGAGTCCTCATCGTTGGCGAAGAAGGACAGGCTGAAGTCCGGACCGGGCCGCTCACCCGCGGGCCTCGCCGACGAGAACACCAGTCTCGCCCGCTCCGACGGCAGCACCACGCGCAGGCCTCGCGTCAGCGCCCACAACAGCTCCAGGCCCGTGCCCGGTGTGCCCGCCTCCTCCGCGGCGAGCCACGTCCCCTCCCCGGCCACGCCGTCCCCATCGAGACGTCGGAACAGCCCATCCACCGTCCGCACCGTGTGCACGGCGCGCAGCCGTTCGCCCGAGGGCGCGACGAGCGTCTCCAGGCAGACCATCGTCTCCGGGGGCATCTGCGACGGCAGCACCGGAAAGAGCTTGAAGGCACGCGGCATGTCGAGCTGCGAGGACATCCGGACCTGGATGACGCGGTTCGGGTCCAACGGGAGGCTCGTCTGCAACCGCTCGTGCGTCAGCAGCACCGGCGGTGGGCTCCCCTCGGGCGCCAGCGCGGACAACTCCTTGAGCTGCGGCACACCGAGGAGCACGTACGCGCCTCCCGCCTCCATCACCGCCCAGAGCGCCACCACGCGCTCCACCGACGGCTCCAGGCAGACGGCGACCAGCACCTCGGGCTTCACGCCCTTCGCGCGCAACTCCGACGCCAGGCGCTTCGCCTCCGAGCGCAGCTCCCGCCACGTGACGTCCGCGCCGCCCTCCACCGACAGCGCCACGCGGTCGAGCGCCTCCGAGGACCGGGCATCCAACAGCGCGGCGAGTGTCCGCGGCTCCTCGTGCGTGCGCACCAGGGCCTTCGGCGCCACGTGCTCCAGCGGGAGCGAGGAGAGCCGCTGCTCGGGGTCCTCCACCGCCGCCGTCAGCAGCGACGTCCAGTGCGAGACGAGCCGCGCCATCGTCTCCGGCGCGAAGCGCTCCGACGCATAGTCGAGCGTGCCGGTGAAGCCGCCCGCGTCCTCGCCCATCGACACCGAGAGCGGCGACAACACGTTGCCGAACTGCGCCGGCCCATCCTCCACCTCGACGATGCGCATCCGAAGACCGGGCAGCTCCAGGTTCGCGTCGAAGCGGGGGTGCAGGATGAAGAGCGTGTCGAAGACGCGCTCACGCCCCGGGTTGCGTGAAGGCTCCACCTCGCGGATGAGGTGCTCGTAGGGCACGTCCGGCTGGGAGTACGCCTCCACCACCACGTCCCGCACCCGGCCGATCAGCTCGCGGAACGTCGGGTCTCCCGACAGGTCCGTGCGCAGCGGCACCGCGTGCGCCACGTAGCCGATGAGCGGCTCGAGCTCCGGGCGACTCCGATTGCCGATGGGCGTCCCCACCACGATGTCGTCGCGCCCCGCCCAGCGGGCCAGCAACCCCTTCCACGAGGCGAGCAGCACCATGAACGGGGTGACGCCCTCACGCTTCGCCAGCGCATGCACCGCGCCCGTCAGCGCCTCGGGGAAGCCGACGTTCCTGCGCCGACCACTCAGCGCGGGTCCCTCGGTGGGGGGCAGGTCCACGGGCAGGTCCAGCGGCCCGGGCAGCTCCACCAATCGCTCCCGCCACGCCTGCGTCTGCTCCGCGAAGGCCCCCGACAGCAGCGCCTTCTGCTGCCAGGCCGCGTAGTCGATGTACTGGATGGACAGCGCGGGGAGCGGCGCGGGCTCGCCCCGCTGGAAGGCGCCGTAGAAGGCCCCCAGCTCGCCGCCAATCACCACCAGGGACCACGTGTCACACACCACGTGGTGGACCGAGACGACCAGGACGTACTCGCGCTCTTCCAGCTCGAGCAGCCGGGCGCGCACCACCGGGCCCTGGGCGAGGTCGAACGGCCGGGCCATCTCCTCGTAGACCCGTTCGCGCCACCGCGCCTCACGCGCCTCCGGGGAGAGCGCCTTCAACGAGTCGACGACGAGAGGAACCCGGGGCTCGACGGAGACGCGCTGCACCGTGCGCCCGCCGATGATGGGATACGTCGTGCGCAGCGCTTCGTGCCGACGGGCGATGGCCTCCAGGGAGCGCTTCAACAGCTCCACGTCGAGCACACCGGACAGCCGCAGCGTCGCCGACATGTTCAGCGCGGGGTTGCCAGGGAGCGCCTGCTCCAGCGCGCAGACGCGCTCCTGCACCACGGACAGCGGCAGCTCTCCGTCGCGAGGAATCGGGACGAGCGGCGGAAGCACGCCCGCCTTCCCCGCCACGCGCTCCGTCCCCATCCGCGCCTGGATGCGCGCGGCCACGCCCGCGACCGTGGGCGCCTCGAACAGATCACTCAGCGGGAGCTGGACGGGGAATGCCTCGCGCAGCCGCGTGAGCATCTGCGCCGCCATCAGCGAGTTGCCACCCAGCTCCAGGAAGTCATCGTGGATGCCGAAGTCGGCACGGCCCAATCGCTCGCGCCAGATGGCGAGCACGCCGCGCTCCACCTCGGTGCGAGGCCCGACCTTGTCACCGGGGACCGCGACGTCGTCCCGAGGGGGCTCGACGCGCAGGGGCTCGGCGACGGGTACGGGCGCGACGGGCTGCGTGGCGACGGTGGCCACGGGGAGCGTGGGCGCCTCCAGGGCGAAGCGCTGCCGCTGGAAGGGGTACGTCGGCAAGGACACGCGGCGGCGCCGCTCGTGCGCGTAGAACTGCTTCCAGTCCAGCGCCAGCCCGGACTCCCACAGCGCGCCCACGGCCGCCATGAGCACACCGTGCTCGGACAGCTTCAGGTTCAAGCGCGGCAGCGAAGGCACCACGCGCCCCGGGTGGCCCGTGAGCGCCATCCGCGCCAGCGCGGTGAGCGCCTGGTCCGGCCCCACCTCGAGGAACACGGCCACGCCGTCCTGCTTCAGCGTCTCCATGCCGTCGGCGAAGCGCACCGGCGCGCGCATCTGGCGAGCCCAATAGGCCGGGTCCGTCGCCTCCTCCGGGCGAATCCACGTGCCCGTCACGCTGGACACATAGGGCAACCGGGGCGCGGCGAGCCGGAGGCCCGACACGACCTTCTTCAGCTCGTCCATCAGCGGCTCGACGGCCACGGAGTGGAACGCGTGGCCCGCGGGCAGCCGCATCACGGCGATGCCGCGCGCGAGCAACTCCTGCTCCAGGGCCTCCACCTCCGCCGTCGGGCCCGAGACGACGCAGCGCTCCGCCGCGTTCACCGCGGCCAGGGACAGCGTCCCCGTGATGAGCGGACGGACGACCTCCTCCGCGCACCCCACCGCCGTCATGCTGCCCGGAGGCATCCGGGCCATCAGCTTCCCGCGCGTCACCACCAGCGTCAGCGCGTCCTCCAACGGCAGGACACCCGCGAGGCACGCCGCCGTGTACTCACCGAAGCTGTGTCCCAACAGCGCGTGTGCCTGAACGCCCCACGACTCCCAAAGCTTCGCCAGCGCGTACTCCACGCAGAACAACGCGGGCAGCGACAGGCGGGGGTCCTTCAGGGCCTCACGCGCGGCGGCCTCCTCTCCCGCGCCCGGCAGCAGCACGCCCCGCAGCTCCTTCTCGAGCGAAGGCCCCAGCTCCTTCAGGCACGCATCCACCGTCTCGCGGAAGCGCGGCTCCGCGCCGTACAGCTCCCGTCCCATGCCCAGCGACTGAGCGCCCTGCCCCGGCAACAGGAAGGCCACGCGACGCTCGCGGGCCGCGGCCACGTCCTCCAGGACGCGCGGGGTGTTCTTGCCGCGCAGCTTCTTGATGAGCTCCGCACGGTCCGTCGCCACCACCGAGAGCCGGTGTTCGAAGGACCCACGCCCCCGATTGCGCGTGAAGGCCACGTCCGCGAGGGACACATCCGGCGACGCGGTCTCCAACCAGTCCGCCAGTTCGCGCACGGAGGCGGAGAGCGCCTGCTCGCCCCGGGCGGACAGGGTGACGACCTGAGAGGGACGGGTGCTCGCGACGGAGGCCTCGCGCGGAGGCGCCTCCTCCAGCACCGCGTGCGCGTTGGTGCCGCCGATGCCGAACGAGCTCACGCCCGCGCGCCGAGGCACCTCGCCCCGGGGCCAGCGCTTGCGCTCGGCGACGACGGTGAACGGGCTGTTCGCGAAGTCGATGGAGGGGTTGGGCGTCGTGAAGTGGAGCGTGGGCGGCAGCTCCTCCTCCGACAACACGAGCGCCGTCTTGATGAGGCCCACGAGCCCCGCCGCCGTGTCCAGGTGGCCGACGTTCGTCTTCACCGAGCCCAGGCCGCAGTAGCCCTTGCGGTCCGTGTCGCGACGGAACGCGCGGGTGAGCGCCGCCACCTCGATGGGGTCTCCCAGCGCCGTGCCGGTGCCGTGCGCCTCGACGTAGCCGATGTCGTCCGCCGTGAGCCCCGCGTAGGCGAGCGCTTCACCAATCGCGTCCGCCTGTCCCTCGACGCTGGGCGCCGTGTAGCCGACCTTCAGGCCACCGTCGTTGTTCAGCGCGGAGCCTCGGATGACGGCATAGACGTGGTCCCCATCCCGGAGCGCGTCCTCCAGGGGCTTGAGCACCACCGCCGCCGCGCCGTTGCCCGGCACCGTGCCCGCGGCCTTCGCGTCGAACGCACGGCAGTGTCCGTCCGGAGAGAGGATCATCCCCTCCTGGAAGAGGTAGCCCGTGCGCTGCGGCAGCGAGACCCGCACCGCGCCCGCGAGCGCGATGTCCGACTGACGCAAGAGCAGGCTCTGGCACGCCATGTGGACGGCCACGAGGCCCGTGGAGCACGCCGTGTAGACCGCGAGGCTCTCACCGCGCAGCCGCAGCTTGAACGAGGCCTTGGTGGCCAGGTTCTCGCCCGAGGTGCCCATCACCTCATAGAGCGAGGCCGGGTCCAGTTGCCCCTGCCCCAACATCCCCATCGTGTGCAGCGACGGGCCCGCGCCCGCGTACAGGGAGATCTTCCCGGTGTAGCGCGCGGGGTCATAGGCCGCGTCCTCGAGGGCCGCGTGGGCGCACTCGAGGAACACGCGCTGCTGAGGGTCCATCCACAGCGCCTCCCGAGGAGGCACGTCGAAGAAGCCCGCGTCGAACGCGTCCGCGTCCTCCAGCACGCTGGCCATCGGCACGAAGTCCGGATGACGCCGCAGGGACTCCGGCACCAGCGGAGAGACCTCCAGCTCCTCGGGCTTCAGCAGGGAGATGGACTCCACGCCGTCGAGGAGGTTGCGCCAGAAGTCCCGTACGTTCGCGGCGCCGGGGAACCGTCCCGCCATGCCGATGATCGCGATGTCGTTGCCGCTACCGCCCGTCTGGTCCTGGTCAGCCATGATCTCGGTTGTTCCTTCCGCCGCGACGCTGGAGGGCCTGACGACGGGCCTCCGCGCGCTCCTGGTGCTTCACGGCCTGGGTCCCGGGCTCCGACTCGGAGGACAGCCTCCGAGCCAGGGCCTGGACCGTGGGGTGTTCGAAGAAGTGGGTGATGGGGACATCACGACCGAGCGCCTCGCGAAGCCGGGCGCACGCGCGCACCGCCGACAGCGAGCTGCCGCCCAGGTCGTCGAAGAAGTGCGCGTGGATGCTGACCGCCGGGAAGCCGAGCGTCTCCGCCCAGGCCTTGGCCAGCGTCTCCTCCAGCGGCGTGCGCGGCGCGCCCTCCTGTGGCGTCGCGCGCGTCGGCGGCGGCAGGGCGCGTGTGTCCACCTTGCCGCTGGACAGCACGGGCAGCGACTCCAGGACGACGAAGTCCGCGGGGACCAGGTACTCCGGCAGGCGCGCCCTCAAGCTCGCGCGCACCTCGCCCGGCGGCGGCATCCCCGCCTCCGGGGCCACCACGTACGCCACCAGTCGAGGCTCGCCTCCCGATGGCGGGCTCCACACGCGCACGTGCGACTGGCGCATGCCCGCGAGCTCGCGCAGGGCGGACTCCACCTCGCCCGGCTCGATGCGGAACCCTCGCAGCTTCACCTGCGCATCCACGCGGCCGAGCAGCTCCAGGTGGCCGGAGGCACGCCAGCGCGCCACGTCTCCCGTGCGATACAGCCGCGCCCCGGGTTCATCCGCGTAGGGGTCCGGAACGAAGCGCTCGGCCGTCAGCTCCGGGCGCCCCAGATAGCCGCGCGTCACCATGGGCCCGCCCACGTACAGCTCTCCCGCGACACCCGGGGGAACCGGCCGCAGGGCTTCGTCGAGGACATACGCGTCGACATGGGGCACGGGCCGACCGATGTCCGGCGTCCCCTCCCCGGCCCGGCACGTGGCCCAGGTGGAGCACACCGTGGCCTCGGTGGGACCGTATGCGTTGACCATCTCCCGACCCGGCGCGAAGCGTGTCACCAGGTCCTCGGGACACGGCTCTCCCGCGGAGATGAGCAGCCGCAAATCCGGCAGCGGCGTGTCCGGCAACAGCGCGCAGGCCGACGGGGGCAGCGTCGCATGCGTGATTCGTTGCTCACGGAGGATTCGGTGCAGGGCCTCTCCCGCCAGCACCTCGCCCGACGGCGGCAGGTGCAGCGCCGAGCCCGTCATGAGCGCCTGGAGGTACTCCGACACGGAGGCGTCGAAGACCGGTGAGGCGAACTGGAGCACGCGCGCGCCAGGCCCCAGGTTGAAGCGCGCTCCCATCGCCTCCGTGAGGTGCAGGGCTCCGCGATGCGGCACCAACACACCCTTGGGACGCCCCGTGCTCCCCGACGTGTAGATGAGGTACGCCACGGCCTCCAGCGTCGGCACGGACGGGTTCATCTCGGCGGAGGGCTCGGTCTCCGCTTCACGCGAGCCGAACTCCTCCCAGCGCAGCGACGTCACCCCGGAGGGGACCTCGAGCCTCCTCATGAGTCGCTCCTGCGAGAGCAACCAGCGCGCCCCCGCGTCCTGCAACAACCAGGAGATGCGCTCGGGAGGATGCGAGGGCTCGCACGGCATCACCACGCCGCCCGCCTTCAGCACCGCGAGAAATGCGATGACCGCCTCGGGCCCGCCGCGCTCGAACAACGTCGCGACGCGCGCCTCGGGCCCGACGCCTTGACGACGCAACCGACTCGCGAGCCGGTCCGCCCATTCGTTCACCTCGCGGTACGTCCAGTTCGTGGCGCCCGCGACCAGCGCCGTGGCCTCGGGGGTCTTCACGGCCCAGGCCTCGAAGACCTCGTGCAGTCCTCGAGGCTCGGGGGCCCGGGTCGCCGTGGGCCTCCGCCCCAGCGCGAGCGTGGCGCGTCGCTCCTCCTCTTCGAGCAGCGGCAGGTCCAACACCGGCGTCTCCGGCGCTCGTGACACCGCGTCCAACATCCCGCGAAGGTGGCGGGCCATGCGCTCCGCGAGGTCGGTGTCGAAGAGGTCGGTGCAGTACTCCAGGCTGGCCTCGAAGCCATCGCCCGACTCGGCCATCGACAGCGTGAGGTCGAAGGCCGAGGCTTGATTGCGCAGCGGCACTGACTCCAGCTCCAGCTCACCGAGGCTCACGCGAGCCCCCGCGCCACCGAGCGCGAACGGCGCGAGCGCCTCGCGTCCCGGACGTCCCGAGTGCAGCACGAACATCGTCTGGAAGACGGGCGGACGGGACGCATCCCGTCGAGGCTGGAGCCGCTCGACGAGGCGCGCGAAGGGCAGCTCCTGGTGCTCCAGCGCCTCCAGCACCGTGCCTCGCACCTCCGCGAGCAAACCGGAGAAGGACACCCCGCGAGCCACCCGGGCCCGTAGGGGCACCGGGTTGACGAAGTACCCCACCTGTCGCGCCAGGTCCGCGCGAGACCTGCCCGCCGTGGGTGTGCCCACCACCAGGTCCTCCTGCCCCGTGTAGCGACGCAGGAACGCGAGGTAGCCCGCCAGCAGCACCATGAACGGCGTGGCGCCTTTCGCCTGTCCCAACGACGCGAGTCGCGACGCCGTCTCCGCCTCCACGCGGAAGGACACCGTCCCACCCCGGAACGACTGGAGCCGGGGCCGAGGACGCGAGGTGGGCAGCTCCAACACGGGCAGCTCTCCGCTCAGCCGCTCACGCCACCAGGACTGGAGCACCTCGCCCCGAGCGCCCGTGTACCGGGACTCCTCCGCGCGGAGGATGGGGCCCACCGCGGGAGCAGGCGCGGGGAGCAGCGGGGGCACACCTCGTTTCCCCGCCGTGTAGAGCACGCCCAGCTCCTCGGCCAACACCTCGAGCGACCAGAAGTCGGTGACCAGGTGGTGGAGGACGATCAACAGCACCGGCCCTCCTTCCACGTCCGTGAAGACACGCAGCCTCAGCAGCGGTCCATGCTCCAGGTCGAACGGCCGATGCGACTCCGACACCAGGCGCTCGTGAAGGGTCTGCTCCGTCCAGCCTCGCGCGGACTCCTGCTCCAACGCCGGGGCCGTCGCGGCTCGACACACGGGCTCGCCCTTCTCCTCGGGGAACGCGCACGCGAGCACCGGGTGACGGGCGACGAGCGCGGTGAACGCACGCTCCAGGACGGCCAGGTCCACCTGCGGCGAGAGGCGCACGGCCCGCGTGATGTGGTACGCGGTGGCGCCGGGAGCCAGTCGCTGGAGGAACCACA
Organism: Myxococcus guangdongensis; assembly: GCF_024198255.1. Taxonomy (NCBI): domain Bacteria; kingdom Pseudomonadati; phylum Myxococcota; class Myxococcia; order Myxococcales; family Myxococcaceae; genus Myxococcus; species Myxococcus guangdongensis. The sequence continues at coordinate 218,741 of NZ_JAJVKW010000016.1, read as the reverse complement.
GCGCCCGCTGGCCATCCGACACATGCGGCGTCGAGTCCTCCGTCCCCACCATCGCGGACGAGGACTCCGCCGTGCCTCGCATGCGCTCCACCCACGCGGACACCTCGCGCAGGCTGGGGCCCTGGAGCAACAACGTGGGCGGAAGCGACACCTGCCACGCCTGCTGCACGGCGTGCGTCACATCCAACCCGCGCAGCGAGTCGAGGCCATAGCGCGTGAGCGGCTCGTCGGCGTCCAGTCCCCCCGGCGCGACACCGAGGCTGCGCGACAGCTCCTCCCTGAGCCACGCGAGCACGTCTCCCTCCTGCGTCGACACGGGCTCGCGCGGCGCGGCGTCCAGAGTGGAGGCTTCCACCCTCCCCTCACGCCAGACGTGCACCACCTCCAGGCCGTCCTCCAGGAACGTCTGTCGGGTGACGCGCCGCTGTACCTTTCCACTTGAGGTCTTCGGCAGGCTGCCCGCGGTGATGAGCACCACCGCGTGCGCCGCCACGCCATGCTCCTCCGCCACCGCGGCCTGGATGCGCGCCACCGCCTCGTCGACGGTCCCCGCCTCCACCGCCTTGCCAGAGACCTCCTGGACGATGACGAGCCGCTCCTCGCCCTTCACGTCCACCGAGAACGCGACACCACAGCCCGGACGCAGGCCCGGGTGGCTGCGCTCCACCGTCAACTCCACGTCCTGTGGATAGAGGTTGCGGCCGCGCAGGATGAGCACGTCCTTGAGTCGCCCCGTGACGAAGACCTCGCCACCATCGACGACGCCCAGATCTCCCGTGCGCAGGAACGGTCCCTCACCCGTGCCGGTGATTCGCGCGTGGAAGGTCCGCTCCGTCTCCTCGGGGCGCTGCCAGTAGCCCTCCGCGACGCTCGGGCCCTGCAACCACAGCTCGCCCACCTGCCCCGGTGCCTTCGCCTCCCCCGTCACCGGGTCCACCACGCGCAGCACCTGCGTGCCCAGCACCTCACCGCTGCCCACCAGCGTCACCTGCTCGGAGCCCGACTCCGGGCGGCGCGCCTCACCTTGCTCCAGCGCCTCGCGCGAGAAGTCGCGCACCACCAGGTCCACCGGACGGGCCGCGACCCGCTTGCGCCCCGTGACGATGAGCGTCCCCTCCGCCAGGCCATAGCAGGCATAGAGCGCCTCACGCCGGAAGCCCGAGGGCGCGAAGGCCTGGACGAAGCGCTCCATCGTCTCCGCGCGCACCGGCTCCGCGCCGCAGAACGCCACCTCCCAGCGGCTCAGGTCCAACGCGGCCCGCTCCTCGGGCGTGCTCTTTCGCACGCAGAGGTCGAACGCGAAGTTCGGCCCACCGCTCACCGTCGCGCCATGGCGGGAGATGGTCTCCAACCACCGCATGGGCCGCTGCAGGAAGAACATCGGTGACATCAACGACACATGCATGTCCCGATACAGCGGCTGGAGGATGCCGCCGATGAGCCCCATGTCGTGATACGGCGGCAGCCACGAGACGACTCGCGGATACGGGCTCGCGTCGAAGCCGTGCGCGATGATCTCGCTGTTGTGCATCAGCTGACGATGCGCCAGCACCACGCCCTTCGGCGTGCCCGTGGAGCCGGACGTGTACTGGAGGAAGGCCACCGTCGCGTCGCTCAGCACCGGCGCGCGCCAGCGGTCCGCCTCCGAGCGTGGCACCTCGTCCGTCGACAGCCAGCGCAGCGCGCGAAGGTCGTCCAGGCCCTCGGTGAGCGGCCCCACCAACTGGGAGATGCCCGACGTGGTGAGCGCCAGCTTCGCGCCGCAATCCGCCACCAGCGCCTGCAGTCGAGGCAGCGTGCGGCCCAACCGCATCACGTCCGGCGGATACGCGGGCACCGCCACCACGCCCGCATACAGGCACGCGAGGAAGCCCACCACGTACTCACGTCCGGGTGGATACATGAGGAGCGCGCGATCTCCCGGCGCCATCTCCCGCTGGAGCCGAGCCGCCACGGCCCGCACCTGCGCATCCAGCTGCGCGTAGGTGACGGTGTGCTCTCCCTCCTCGTCGACGAAGGTGTAGATGGGGTCCGTGGGCTGATCGAACGCTCGCATGCGACAGACATCCACGAGCGTGGCGGAATCTGGACGGACGAACGCGGAGGCGGGGGCAGCGCGGGTCGGCAGATACATGTCGAGTGTCCCGGAGGGGGATTTTTCTAGAGGACACCAGCCGTTTCAGCTCGGCACACACGCGTCCCAGCGACCCGGGGGCGTTGTCTCCGCTGCACCGACTGGCGTCCCCTGGATGCGCCTATCTTTTAATGGATTCGGGGCATCCAGAAAAGGCGTGTCATCACGAATGACCCAGCACATCGGCGCTTGCAGGTTGCATATTCACGGCCCGCGTCATCGACGAGAGGAGCACCCGCATGAAGTTCACACAGCTGGGCCGCACCGGCCTGCGCGTCTCCCGCCTCTGCCTGGGCTGCATGAGCTACGGCACGCCTTCGTGGCGGCCCTGGGTCCTGAACGAGGAGTCCTCCCAGCCCTTCTTCCGCCGCGCGGTGGAGCTGGGCATCAACTTCTTCGACACCGCCGACATGTACTCGCTGGGCGTCAGCGAGGAGGTGACGGGTCGTGCGCTGCGACGGTATGCGCGCATGGAGGAGGTGGTGCTCGCCACCAAGGTCTACTTCCCCATGGGGGACGGGCCCAACATGCGGGGCCTGTCTCGCAAGCACATCGTCCAGGCGTGCGAGGCGAGCCTCAAGCGCCTGGGGGTGGAGACCATCGACCTGTATCAAATCCACCGGATGGACCCGCACACGCCGCTGGAGGAGACGCTGGCCGCGCTGGAGCAGCTCGTGAACCAGGGCAAGGTGCGCTACCTGGGCGCGTCGTCCACGTATGCGTGGCAGTTCGCCCGGGCGCTGGGCGTGGCGGACCTGCACGGCTGGTCGCGCTTCGTGTCCATGCAGGACCACTACAACCTGGTGTACCGGGAGGAGGAGCGGGAGATGCTGCCCCTGTGCGAGGCGGAGGGCATCGGCGTCATCCCCTGGTCTCCCCTGGCGCGCGGGCTGCTCGCGGGCTCGCGCAAGTCACTCACGGACCGGACCTCCACGACGCGCGCGAAGACGGATGCGTACGCGACCGTGCTGTATGACCAGCCGGGGGACTGGGAGGTGGCGGAGGCCAACCGGAAGGTGGCCGAGGCGCGCAACGTGCCGCCCGCGCAGGTGGCCCTGGCGTGGCTCCTGTCGCGGCCGGTGGTGACGGCGCCCATCATCGGCGCCACGAAGATGGAGCACCTGGAGGACGCCGCGCGCGCCGTGGACCTCAAGCTCACGGCGGAGGAGCTTCAACAGCTCGAGGCGCCCTACCTGCCCCACGCGCTGCGCGGCATGTGAGCCGTGCGCGGCGTCAGAGGTCCATCTGGGGCCCGGACCTGGGCGCCTCCATCAAAGGCATGGAGCCGTCCAGGAGCGCGGCGCGAGGCCCCGCGCCGCCGTAGGCCATCGCCTCGATGCGGTTGACGCCGGGGGCGGCAGGGTCTCTCGGGTAGCACTCCGCCTCCGTCTCCTGCAGCTTCAACTCCGGGCGGTGCTCGCCCATCCGCTCGATGCGCGGAGGCACGTAGTTGACGGCGTCCTCGAAGGCGTAGCGCGTGAGCAGCCTCATGGTGGCCACCGGCCCGCAGCGCACCTCCGGGCGGCGCACCATGTTGCCGCCGATGAGGAGTTCCCCCGGGCGCGCGCGGTCCATGGAGGACACGCGCATGGCCTGGGGGACCATGGTGACGGCCCACGTCTCCTGGCAGCTCACCACCACGTCCGGCACGGGGCGGCTGACCAGCTTCAGGGGCGCGTACTCGCCCGCGGCCATCGCGGTGCGAATCAGCGGCTTCCACGGCGGGATGGTGCCCTCCGGCATCAGACGGGTCCGGCACTCCATGGACGTGCCCGCGTCGTCCGCGACGAACACCACCTGCACGTTGCTGAGGAAGCGCGCGCCCGACGCCTCCGCCCGCTCCAGGAAGCGCAACACCAGGGCGCTGCCATCCTGCGCGAGGCCGAAGGGCATGGAGATGGCCCAGGGTGAGTCACCCGACTCGAGCGCCAGCTCCGGTGGAACCACGGTGACGGGAGGTCCGCGGCGCGGCACCACCGATGAAGTCCGCGCGCACGCGGCACACAACAGCAACAACAGGGTCAGGGCTGAACGGCGCATGGCATCCTCTCCAAGAAGCGCACCTGGGCCCCATCGAGACTACCACCCCGCTGACACACCCACCGCCAGCGCCCCACGGAGCGCAACCATCCAGGGGCCCTGGCGATATGAAGGGCGGCTTCGCGCGTTGTCGAGGCCGCCCGTGGGGGGCGCGTGTGTCCGCTCAGGAGCCCAGCGACGCCGGGCTCTTCAGCCACTGCGCCGCCGCGCGGACGTCCGCCTCGAAGTGGATGCGGGCCTCCGCGCGCTCCCGAGGGTCCTGCCGCCGCAGCACGTCCCACGGCGCGAAGGTGGCCAGCGCGCCGGGGGCCCACTCGGAGGGCACCAGCCGCCCCCGCCCCACGTCCAGCCGGAAGCCCGGCCCCAGCAGCACCTGCCCCGCGGCGCTGCCCAACGCGAGCAGCAGCCGGGGACGGACCTGGGCCGCCTCCGAGGCCAGCTCCTCCCTCAGGGCCCGGGCCTCCGGCCAGGCGAGCGCCCCCGAGCGACGTCCCGGCCACCGGGCCCGCGACACCCGCAGGTCCGAGGTCCGCAGCCCCGCGCGCGAGAGCACCAGCTCCAACAGCCGGCCCGAGGGTCCCACGAAGCACGCCGCGTCTCCTTCCTCGCGCGTGCCGGGCACGTCCCCCAGCAGCAACACGCGCGGCCGCGCGCAGCCGGGTTCCGGAGAGGCGACAGGCGCGGGGGACGCCCCGGACTCCGAGAACGCGAGCCCCGCACCGAAGGACAGCCGTGCCCTGTCCCAATGCGCGCTGGCGTCCGGCGTGAAGAGGCTCCAGTGGAGCGAGGGGAAGCGCCCCACGAGGAAGGGCGCGGCCAGCCGGACGACGAGGTGCTCCGGCCGGTACCACGCGACATGGCGCGCCTCTCCATCCGAGGCGGCGCGACGGAACCGGACGCGAATCACCAGCTCCCGCACGTCCCGCCGCACCGCGCGCTCCATGCGCCGCAGCCGCTGGACGTCCCGGTCCGCGTCCTTCTCCAGGAGTCGCCGCTCACCGTGCGTCAGCCGCCAGAGCACGCGGTACAGCAACGCGAAGCGCTCCGCGTCCCGGTGACACACCACCTTCTCCGCCAGGGACAGGAAGTCCGCGGGCAGCACCGGGGCAGCCCGGGCGCCACCACCGGCCAGGAGCGGATCCACCCACTCCGCCCACGACTCCTGCCCCGGTTCGAACTCCACCCGGTCCGGAGGCATGCCGCGCACCAACAACCCACGCGCCACCTCCCGGAACGACGACAGCTCCGGCGCCACGCTCACTCGCACCTGGACCTCCTGGTCGCTCAGCCACCCAAGCGATGCAGGCTACCTTCCAGGTCTGACATCACCATCCCACCCGTGGCGTCGTCGGGCGCTACTCCTCCTTGGCGAGGGCGTCCACCTGCTTCTGCAGCCCGTCCAGGTCCTCGAAGAAGGACTCCACCGGCTGGGCGCGGGCGACGCGGAAGACGGGCGGCAGCAGCGTGCGGGAGAAGTCCAGCGACGTGCTGAAGGGCTCGTTGCCCAGCAAATCGTTCGCGCGCGACACGGCGCCGAAGGCCAGCGTCACGACGACGAGCACCCGCACCAGCCGCGCCGGCTCCCACCGCGCCACGTAGCGCAGGTGCCAGAAGAGCCCCCAGCCCATCAGGCCGAGGAACGTCGCGTGGTACACCCAGGAGAGGCTGGCGCCCAGGCCCAGGCTGAAGCCCAGCGCGGCCACCAGCAGCGGCAGCGCCACGGCGCCCAGGAGCACCAGCGCGCCGATGGTCGCGTGCGCGCGGTAGTGGAAGTGGCGACGGGAGATGCGGCTGGCCACGGCCCAGCCTCCGGCCCACAACAGCGTGAGCGTCATGGGCATCACCAGGGCCACCGTCAGCTCGCCCCAGTCCGTGCGCGCGTAGTTGCCCAGGTAGGACGCCAGCGCGCTGAACAGCAGCAGGGACAGCATCGCCACGGGGAAGGCGCGCGGGTGCTCGAACACGCGCTCGCGGGGCTCGGCGGACACGGTGCTCACCACCGTGGGCGGCACCACGTGGTCGCGGGCCCGGAAGCGCAGCACCGTGTCCCCCACGGCCACGCGGGTGTCCGGCGCCAGCTCCAGCTCCGCCAGCTGCGCCCAGGGCTGCACGCGCCAGGTCCCGTTGTCGCTGCCCACGTCGCGCAGCACGAGCGCGCCGTCCTCGCGGCGGTCGATGCGCAGGTGCTCGGCGGAGACCTTCGGGTCGTCCAGGATGACGTCGTTCGAGTAGGCGCGGCCCACCGTGGCCGGGAAGCGCTCCAGCCGGTGACGCGTGTGGACGGAGTCACCCTCCAACACCTCGAGGAAGATCACTTCGTCCACGACAGCCCCTCCAGGTAGCGGCGCGCCAGCTTGCGCGCGTTGTCCGCCGTGAAGCCGCCCAGCGTGAGGCTGGTGTCCACCCCGCTGGTGCTGGCGTTGAGCGCGGCGGCGCGCAGCACCAGGTCATAGAGCCCCGGGAAGCGCTTGTACGCGCGCAGGCACATGGCGGCGCGCACGGGCAGGCCCCCCACGTCCACGAACTCGGAGCTGCACCGGAAGTTGGTGACGTCCTCGCGCGAGGCCTCCACCGTGTCCGGGTCCTGCGAGGACAGCGCGGTGTAGAGCGCGGAGAAGCGCAGCGCGCCCAGCTCCTGGCTGGAGGCCTGCTGATGCAGGAAGGCCACCACGCCGGTGCGGTGCCGCGAGGACAGGTAGATGTCCTCCTCGGACGAGCACTGGTAGTTCGTCACGGTGTACGGCACCTCCGGGTCGTGCGGCGTGTCGCCCCAGCACTTGAGGAACGGAATCCACCGGCCCGGGACGTGGTAGCTGCCCAGGGTCTGCTTCGGCAGCGAGGCCGCGAGCATCTGCTCGGTGAGCCGCTGCTGGTTGTCGATGAGCTGCGCGCGCACCGTCTCCAGCAGCGCGGGCGTCGCGTCCGGCGCCATCTTCAGCGCCCGGCCGAGCAGCGTCCTCGCGCGGTGCACCGGGACCAGGAAGCCCAGCTGGTTGCCCATGGTGGCCACGTTGACGCCCACCACGGTGCCCTGCCCCGTCAGCGTGGGGCCTCCGCTCATGCCGGGGTTGATGGCGCCGCTGAAGTGCAGGCGCTCGTAGAGGGAGTCCTGGATGAAGCCGTTGTAGGTGCCCTCGACGATGGTGGTGCCCAGGTCATGGGGGTTGCCCATGGCGAACAGGCGCGCGCCCTGCGGCGGCTCGCGGTCCTCCAGGACGAAGAAGTCCTTCACCGGCTCGTCCATCCGGATGACGGCCAGGTCGTGGACCACATCCACGTCGACCAGGCGCGCGGGCACGGGCTCCCCGCCGGTGCGCAGCACGAGCTGCGCGGTGTAGTCCTCCGGATGGAGCACCACGTCGGAGACCACGTGGTAGTTGGTGATGGCGTACCCGTCGGCGGAGACGAAGAAGGCGGAGCCGATGGAGGAGCGCGTGCCCGAGCGACGCTCGATGATGCGCACCTGGGCGACGCGGTTCTGGATGCGCTGGAAGAGCTCGTGGGTGGCCGGAGGCAAGCCCGCCGGAGGAGGCTCGGGCGCGGGAGCGGGCACGGCGTCGGGTTGGCTTCGGACGGTGGAGGGCGCGCCCGGTTCCGATGGGGCGACGGCCGGCGCCTGCCCCAGCACGGCGACGAGGAGGAAGACGAACATGGATGCGGCGCACGCTATCCCAGCGCCGCGCGCGCGTGGGTACCGAGTGGAGAGGGCATGAGGGCTCCGGTGCGCTCGTCGACCCACCTGCCCTGTTGGCGACGCGCCGGGCAGCGGGTAGGGTCCGCCCCGCCCGAGGTGCCTCATGGGGGTCCATGGGGTTTAGCAAGGGAATCCGGTGCGAATCCGGAGCTGCCCCGCAGCGGTCAGTGGGAACGAACGCCGTCGAACACACTGGTCCTCGACTGACGAGGGCTGGGAAGGGACGGCGCCTAGGACGCCAGCATGCGCCGCGATGCGTGGCGGGTGGTGGAGCAAGCCCACGGAGCCCGAAAACCTGCCTCGAGCCCTCCTGGGACGCGGACAGCGCCCCGGGTGGCGCTTCGCCCCCGACCTTCGCGGGAAGGTCAGGCCATCCATCGCGGCCCACCGCCGCCGTCGGAGGTCTTCACGTCCGGGGCGGCCCGTGGGCCAGGAGTCCATCCATGAGTCCGATGCAGCCCTCCCTCCCCTCCTCCGCCACCGAGACCCGGATGGTGGACATGGTGTTCCCGGATCAGACCAACCACTACGGCACCCTCTTCGGAGGTCAGGCCCTCCGGTGGATGGACATGTCCGCGTTCATCACCGCCAGCCGCTACACGCGCCGCACCGTCGTCACCGCCTCCAGCGAGCGCGTGGACTTCCACATGCCGGTGCAGCAAGGGCAGCTCGTGGAGCTGGTCAGCCGCGTGACGGCCACCGGCCGCACCTCCGTCACCGTGGACGTGGAGATGTTCGCCGAGGACCTGCTCACCGGCGCGCGGGAGCTGTGCACCCGGGGGCGCTTCGTGCTCGTCGCGCTGGACGAGCACCGCAAGCCCACGGCCGTGCCTCCGCTCGCGCCCGAGCCGAGCGCGGGGTGAGGTGAAGCACGGAGTATGAAGACGCGCCGGGGCCGATTCCCCGGGCTCCGGCGCGGATCTCAGGAGGTGGCGTCACGCGAGGCACGCGTGGAGTCGCCTCGCCTCCGATGCGGCCCGCTCGCGGCGCCACACAGGGCGCCATCCGGTCGACTCACCGATGCTCGGTCCGCGCGGCGGTCACGACTCGGAGGCCATCCGACCCGCGCGCCCTCGGCGCCACGCCGCGTACGACGCCACCAGCGCACCGGCCAGGGCTCCCGCGAGCGCGCCCAGCACGCGCCGGGGAACCGCGCCGGGCGTCGTCGTCGGCTCCAGGCGGAAGGTCTCCAGTGAGGCGCGGACCCCCGGGGCCAGCCGCTCCCAGCGCACCGCGGGCGCGCTCACCACCACCACCGCGTGCCGCCCCTCGGACGCGAGCCCCGCCACCAGCACCGTGCGCGTCTGCCCCGCGTCCCGCAGCGTCCCCAGCACCTCCACGCGCGGCGCATCCCCGCCAATCCGGTCCACCCGCTCCGGCGACAGCACCACCCCCAGCTCCCGCTGGAAGTGCTGCATCACCGCCGACGCGAAGTCGTCACGCTCGGAGGGGCTCGCGGAGAAGCTCCGCTCCACCACCGACACCAACATCGTCGCCGCCTCCGGCCCTTCACCATCGGCGAGCGCCGCGGACAGGGACCTCGGCGTCTCCGCATCCAACGTCACCGCCCCCGCCACCGAGCCCGTGTAGGGCTCCCACCGCACCATGTGGAACCCCTCGGGCGGACGCAGCACGTAGCCGTCGCGCCGCAGCTCGGTGCCGAGCGCGCCCGACAGCAACAACCACCCTCCTGCGGCCACCCACGAGAGACTCACACCGCGCAGCATAGGCCCCCCGCGCCCCCGACGCGGCCACCTCGCGCGCACCGCACGAACCCATGGATACCCAGAAGACACGGCTTCACAGGCCCAAGGCCCACCGTCCCGGCGCACCACGAAGTCAGCGCTCGCACGCCTTCGTTGTGACATCCCCGTCGGGCGCGGGTAACCTCGCGCCGAGATGAATCCTGCAGCCCGGGTGGAGATGGAGGCTCGCGCCGACCGAGCGCTGCGCCGTGGAGAGCTCGTCGAGGCGCTCGACCTCTACGAGGCGCTCATCCTGGCCTTCCCGGATGACAGCTCGCTCGCGGACAAGCTCGCCAACCTCCGCGAGTCCCTCCAACCCCTGGAGCTCCAGAAGCTGGAAGCCTCCCGACCGCCCGAGGAGCCGGAGCTCCCGCTCGGTCCCTCCTCACCCGCCCAGGAGGGTGAGCGCCTGTTCGCCCTGGGGGACTACGTCGGAGCCGCCGCCGCCTACCGCCGCGCCCTCCAGGAGCGCCCCGACAACGAGCTCTTCAAGGAGCGGTTGATCGAGGTCTACCGGATGGCGAAGGAGATGCCCCTACAGTCTCCGACAGACAAGGCGCTGCCCAAGGCGCCCCAGCCCCGGCTGCAGGCCCTGTTGGACCGGGTCGCCTCTCGTCGCCGCCTCAAGCGGGACTGATGGAAGCTCGCGTTTCCACTCGGAAATCCGATCCATGAGGTGATTCGCGCGTTGCACCCCGGCGCGGGGGCCTCCTATCATCAGGTCCGACGTCCCTGTCATGGTGGGCACTCCTGCCTCTGACACCCGCGTCCGACCCCTATGGCCCGTTCACTGAGACTCGGAGTCCTCACCGGTGGCGGAGACTGCCCCGGGCTCAACGCGCTCATCCGCGGCCTCGTCAAGCGGGGCACGCACGAGTTCGGCCACGAGTTCGTCGGCATCGAGAACGGCTACATGGGCCTGGTGGAGCCCGACCTGACGCGTCCCCTCACGGAGGAGGACACGCGCGGCATCCTCCCCAAGGGCGGCACCATCCTGGGCACGTCCAACCGCGCCAACCCGTTCCTCTACGCCTTCAAGGAGGGTGGACGGTGGGTGGAGCGCGATGTGTCCGACGACGTGCTGCGCCGCTGCGAGGCGCTGAAGCTCGACGGCGTCATCGCGGTGGGCGGCGACGGCACGCTGTCCATCGGCCACCGGCTCAGTGAGAAGGGCCTCAAGGTGGTGGGCTGTCCGAAGACCATCGACAACGACTTGAGCGGCACGGACCAGACGTTCGGCTTCGACACCGCGCGACTCATCGTGACGGAGGCGTTGGACCGGCTGCACTCCACGGCGGAGGCGCATGACCGGGTGATGCTGGTGGAGATCATGGGCCGGCACGCGGGCTTCCTCACGCTCGAGAGCGGGCTTGCTGGCGGAGCGGACGTCATCCTCATCCCGGAGATTCCCTACCGGGTGGAGTCCATCGTGGAGAAGCTGCGCCGCAGGGCCACGCGCCGCCGCAGCTTCTCCATCATCGCCATCTCCGAGGGCGCCTTCCCCGTGGGCGGCACGCTGGCGGTGCTGGACAAGGCCGAGGACCTGCCCGGGCGCGGCGTGGTGCGGCTGGGCGGCTCCGGCAAGGTGTGCGCGGACCTGCTGGCGCAGCACCTGGACGCGGAGATTCGCGTGAATGTGCTGGGCCACCTGCAGCGCGGGGGCAGCCCGAGCGCGGCGGACCGCGTGCTCGCGACGCGCTATGGTTGCAAGGTGCTGGACCTGGTGCGCGATGGACAGTGGGACCACATGGTGGCCCTGCGCGCGGGTGAAATCGTCGCGGTACCGCTGAGCGAGTCGCGCAAGGAGCGCCGGGTGGATGCTTCCGGCGAGCTGGTGCGCTTCGCGAAGAGCATGGGCATCAGCTTCGGGGACTGAGGGAGGGGGAAGGCACTTTTCGCCGCACACGTCATGACGCTCGTCGGCCGCCATATCGGTCGCTATCGCATCCTCGAGCAGCTCGGCTCGGGGGGCATGAGCGTCGTGTACAAAGGGCTCGACACCGCCCTGGATCGTGAAGTGGCCGTGAAGGTGCTGCACCCCCATCTGGCGGGCAAGGACGAGTCGCGGCGGAGGCTCGCGCGCGAGGCTCGCGCGGTGGCCAAGCTGCACCACCCCAACATCCTCGAGGTGTTCGACTTCTCCGCCGCGGACGCGCAGGACGCGTTCATCGTCACCGAGTACATCCGCGGCCAGACGCTCAAGACGGTGCTCGACGAGGGGCCGTTGGATCCGCCGGAGCTGGCGGCCATGGTCATCCACGAGCTGGCCGCGGCGCTCGCGCATGCCCACGAGGCGGGCGTCATCCACCGCGACTTGAAGCCCGAGAACGTCATGGTGCGCGAGGACGGCATCCTCAAGCTCATGGACTTCGGCATCGCCCGGCTGCTCGACATCGAGGAGCGGATGACGGTGACGGGCACGCTCGTGGGCTCGCCCGCGCACATGTCCCCCGAGATCATCGAGGGGCTGGAGGCCGGCCCCGAGGCGGACGTCTTCAGCGTGGGCATCATGTTCTACGCGGCCATGACGGGCCGGCTGCCCTTCTCCGCGCCCAACACCACCGCCACGCTCAAGCGCATCCTCGACGGCGACTACGAGGACCCGCGCCGCCGCGTCCCCTGTCTGTCGGATGAGCTGGCGGACATCTGCGCGCGCTGTCTGCAGAGAGATCCCCAGCAGCGCTACCCGGACGCCGGCAAGCTGCGCGACGCGCTCGCGGATTATCTGGCGGGCCTGGGCTTCGCGCGCGTGGGCGAGGAGCTGGTGTCGTTCTTCGCCGACCCGCCGTCGTACCGGAAGCTCGCGCGCCAGCGCATCGTCGCGTCGCTGCTGGAGCGCGGTGAGCGGCTGCTCGCGGAGAAGCGCACGCCGCGCGCGCTCGGCTGCCTCAACCAGGTGCTGGCGCTGGACGCGCAGAACGCGCGGGCGCTCGGGCTGCTCAAGGGCATCCAGCGGGCGCAGCGCGCGCGGAAGTGGCGACGGCGCGGCATCCGGCTCGCGGTGGGGCTCGCGTCCCTCACGGCCGTGAGCATCGGCGGCTACAAGCTCTACCACGCACCCGCCGACGCCGCGTCCCATCCGCCCGAGGCGAGCACCCCCTCCACGCTCCCCTCCATGACGTCTGGAGGCAACGAGCAGAGCGGCTCCCTGCTCTCGAACATGCTCGGCGGACAGGGCGGCAAGGCGCTCTCCTCCACTGACGTGTCCGGTTCGAGGGCCACGCCGCCAGACTCGAGCCTGAACCCCGGCCCGCGGGTCGAGCCGCTGACAGGCCGACCCGAGAACTCGCGCGGTGTTGCGTCGAAGACCCAGCTCACCGAGCCCTCGGGCTCCCGCGTCGCCCCCTTGTCTCCGGCGCCCGGTGGCCCCTCCCCACGTACGGGAGGCCCTCGCGCGGTGGGCGGCACCCGCGCCGTGGACGACGCGCGCGCGGTGGGCGGCCCCGGTGAGGAGCGCGTCGCCGGACGGCAGCCCGGGTCGAAGAAGGTCGTCGCCACCATCCTCGTGCGCCCCTTCGGCATCATCCGCGTGGGCGACGGCTCGCCGAGCGCCCAGGCCCTGTCGAAGCACGACGTGGAGCTGCCTCCGGGGCGCCACACCGTCACCATCTCCTGCGACTACTGCCTGGACGTGAAGGAGGACATCGAGGTCCTGTCCGAAGGCGAGAACCGCTTCCACCTGGGCGCCCAGCCCAAGCCGTCACCGCTCTCGCTCGAGTACACGCCCGCCGAGGCCACCGTGCGCGTGGGCGACCAGGTGCGCACCGCGCGAGACAGCATCCAGCACCCGTTCGAGATTCGCGCGCCGCGCGGCCCCGCGGGGTTCCTCCACACCGTCGCGGTGGAGATCTCCCACCCCGGCTACAAGACGGAGCGCCGCGTCGTGCAACTGCGCCCGGGAGAGCCGACGCTCGTGGCCGGGAGCCTGTCCCCCGAATGAACCGTGGGCTCGCGCTCATCTCGCTCTGGCTGGTGCTGTGGACGCCAGTCGCCTCGCTCGCGCAGGAGGACACCGGCGACCCGGAGGTGACGGCCCTGCGCGCCAGCTTCGAGTACGGCAAGTACGCCGAGGTCGTGGACCGCGCCGGCGCGCGCATCGACCGGGGCGGGCTGGGCGAGGACGAGCTGGTGGAGCTGCACAAGCTCGCGGGCTTGGCCGCGTTCAACCTGGGCCGCACCGAGGAGGCCTCGCGCCACCTGCGCGCCCTGCTCCGGTTGGACCCCGACTTCAGCCTGGACCCGTTCGTCGTCCCGCCCCCCGCGGTGGCCTTCCTGGAGGGCATCAAGGACGACATGACCAACGAGCTGGAGTTCCTGCGTCAGGAGCGCCGGCTGCGCCAGGAGCGCGAGAAGGCGGAGACCGAGCGCCGGGAGCGCGAGCGCGTGGAGGCCGAGGTGCTGCGCCGCCGCGCCGAGGAGCTGGCCAGCCAGGTCAACGTGCGCACCGTGGAGAAGCGCAACTTCCTGGTCAACTTCGTCCCGTTCGGCGCGGGCCAGTTCCAACAGGGCCGCAACAGCCTGGGCATCGTCTTCGCCGCCACCGAGGGTGTGCTCGCGGTGACGAGCATCATCTCCTACTTCGCCTACGAGTCGCTCTTCGAGGAGCGCACGCTGGAGCTGGACAACGTGCTCGACGACGATGGTCGGGCCTCCATCACCATCCGCTTCATCCCCACCAGCCGCGAGCGCCAGCGCGACACCTGGCAGCTGCTCAAGCTGGCCTCGGCCGCGGGCTTCTACACCATCTACGCGCTGGGCGTGGTGGACGCGCTGTACCACCACGAGGACCAGGTGGTGCGCACCACCGTGGAGACGCGCGAGCTGCCGGCGCGGAACACGCCGCGCTCCGAGGTCCTGACTCCCCGCGCCACGTCGCCGCGCACCACCGCGCGCGTGGGCGTGTACCCCACCTCCGGGGGCGGCGGCGTCGCCCTCTCCCTCACCTTCTGAGCCCCTCAACCTCCAGGTATGTGAAGCCCTATGGCCAGCCTCACCGTCCGCAGTCCTGATGGCAAGGTCCGCGAGATCGCCCTGCACAAGCGCATCACCAGCATCGGCCGCAGCGCGGACAACGACATCGCGCTCGACGACCCCGGTGTCCCCGACAGCGCCCTGCACGTCACCTTCGACGGCACGCGCTACGAGGTGGGCACGCTGGGCGCCACCGTGCAGGTCAACGGCAAGAAGCGCGACACGCACGCGCTCGCCACCGGCGACGTGCTGCGCGTGGGCGGCACCGAGCTGAAGTTCTCCCGCGAGGATGCCCCGCGCGCGCCCCCGCCCTCCGCGCTCACCCCGACGACGCACCGCGAGGCGACGGCGAGACAGGACACGTCGGACTCGCACACCACGGAGCTGCCCGGGGTGCCCGGCCGCGAGCTGGCCATGCTGCGCCGGCTCACCGCCTTCAGCGAGCGGCTGCTGGCGCTCTACGACGTGGAGCGCATCCTCGAGAGCCTGATGGACGAGGCCATCGAGGTGACGCGCGCCGACAAGGGCTTCCTCATCCTGATGGAGAGCGGAGACCCGCGCGTGAAGGTGGCGCGCAACGTGGCGCGGGAGAACATCGAGGACGCGGTGGAGAAGCTGTCCGACTCCATCATCGCCAAGGTGGTCAAGGACCAGCGGCCCCTCATCGTCGCGGACGCGGTGGACGCGCCCGAGTTCAAGGCCAGCGAGTCCGTGGTCAACCTGCGCGTGCACTCGGTCATGTGCGTGCCGCTGATGCACAAGGGCGACCTGTTCGGCGTCATCTACGTGGGCAACGACCGGCTGGTGAACCGGTTCGAGCCCAAGAGCGCGGACATGCTCACCATCTTCGCGGCGCAGGCGTCGCTCGTCCTGCAGAACGCGATGCTGGTCAATGACCTCAAGCTGGACAACACGGAGCTGCGCCGCAAGCTGGAGGACCAGCGCTACGGCGACATCGTGGGCGCATGTCAGGGCATGCGGGACGTCTACAAGCGCATCGACAAGATCGCCCCCACGGACATCTCCGTGCTCATCACCGGCGAGACGGGCACGGGCAAGGAGCTCATCGCCCGCGAGATCCACCGGCGCTCGCCGCGCCTGAAGGGCCCGTTCATCACCATCAACTGCGGCGCCATCCCCGAGAACCTCCTGGAGAGCGAGCTGTTCGGCCACGTGAAGGGCGCCTTCACCGGCGCGGTGGCCACCAAGGCGGGCAAGTTCCAGGCGGCCATCGGCGGCACGCTCTTCCTGGACGAGATTGGCGAGATGCCGCTGCAGCTCCAGGTGAAGCTGCTGCGCGCGCTGCAGGAGAAGATCGTCTACAAGGTCGGCGACAACCGCGGGGAGCCGGTGGACATCCGCGTCGTCGCCGCGACGAACAAGATCCTCGAGGAGGAGGTGAAGCGGAACACCTTCCGCGAGGACCTCTACTACCGCCTCAACGTCGTCACCCTGAAGCTGCCCCCGCTGCGCGAGCGCGGCGAGGACGTGGTGGTGCTGGGCCGGTTCTTCCTCCAGAAGTACTCGCGCGAGTTCAGCTCCCGGGCGAAGGGCTTCACCCCGTCCTCCGCGGTGTCGATGAAGAAGTACGGCTGGCCGGGCAACATCCGCGAGCTGGAGAACCGCATCAAGAAGGCCGTCGTGCTGTCCGACAAGCCGCTGCTGGGCCCGGACGACCTGGACCTCAAGCCGGAGAACCTGGAGCCCATCATGCCGCTGCTCCAGGCCAAGGAAGAGTTCCAGAAGCGTTACATCAACGAAGTGCTCGCGCGGAACAACGGCAACCGGACCAAGACGGCCAAGGATTTGGGCGTGGACCCTCGCACCATCTTCCGACACCTGGAGAAGCTGGAGGCGGAAAAGACCGGCCGGCCGCTGCCTCCCGACGAAAGCGACGAGCTGCTCTGAGGCGGCCCCGGACACACGGCTGATGGATTCGACGACGGCGCGAGCACCCAGGGACAGGCCTCCCGGACAGGGACGGGCGATGTGTGTCCTGGCCTCGGCCCTGGGCCTGCTGCTCGTCGGCTGTCTGTTGCCCCAGGACGACACCCTGCTCGACGACGTGCCGCGGTTCATGAACCGCTCGCCGCGCATCATCGAGACGCTGGTGCTGCCCCAGGAGCGCATCATCCGGGACTTCGGCGCCACGCGCTGCGAGCTGACGTTCGAGGTCGCCGTCGAGGACCCGGACGTCGATGACCGCATCAAGGTGCACTGGTTCATCGACTACAACCCGCAGGACCCGCGCGGGCCCTACCGGGAGATCGCCCTCACCAACAACGGCGAGGCGCGCCGGCCGGACCGCGGCACGCTGCGCATCAACCTGGCGTCCGCGAACTCGGAGCTGAGCGCGCCGGGCCAGCACCTGGTGGAGGCCCTGGTGAGCGACGCGGAGCTGACGGACCGACAGCCCGAGTCGCGCGTGGTGAACCTGCCCGACGGCGGCACCATCATCGACCCGGGCTTCGTCATCAGCTACACCTGGGTGGTGAACACGGTGCAGGGAGACTGCCGATGAGCGGCGCTCCCGCCCGACGGCTCCTGGCCGCGCTGGTGCTGCTGGCCGGCAACACCCGCTGCGCCCTGTTGGAGGAGCCCCCCGCGGACTCGCTCCTGGTCTGCACCTCCGACGCGGACTGCTCCGCCAACGAGACCTGCTTCGTCGACGGCTGTGGAGACCCGGGCCAGGACATCGTGGTGGAGGTGACGCCCAACCCGGCGCTGGGCCTGTACGCCCAGGACTTCCCGGTGGGGCGCCTTCGCGCCGAGCAGAACCTGCAGCTCTTCGGCGAGGCGTCCGTGCGGGGCCTGGTGACGCGCTCCACGGTGACGCCGCCCACGCCGTCCAGCACCGCCACCCGCCCCTATTCGGATCCGCTCTTCGTGCGCGCCATCGGCACCAGCGCCCTCATCCCGGGCGTGGCCCGCTACCACCAGGCGTTGATCGTGCCCGACAACGGCCAGTGGGCGCTCCCCGTCGCCAGCGGCCAGTACGCGGTGACGCTGGTGGCCGAGGACCCGGACGTCCCGCCGGCGACGAGCACCGGCACCGTGTCCCCGGGCGAGACGCTCGCGATGCAGTGGCTGCTCCCCGCCCCCGCCGCCGTCGTGCGGGTGCAGGGCCAGGTGACGCTCCATGACGGCGCCGCCGTGCCCTCCGGGCTCGCGGTGGAGGCCCTGGACGCCCAGCTGCGTCCGCTCTCCCAGCGCATCCCCGTGACGGCCGCCACGGGCGCGTTCTCGCTGGCGCTGGCCCCCGAGGCCGCGACCGCCAGCACCGTGCTCCTCCGGGTGACGGCCCTCCACGACGACGCGCTCATCCCCCAGCAGACCTTCCCCGTGGACCTGACGGCCCCGGTGGAGCTGGAGCTGGGAGACTTCGGCGCGCCGGTACTCGTGACGGGCCGCGTGGTGGCGCTCGATGGCCGCCCCGTCGCCTCCGCCACGGTGTCGCTCCAGGGGCGCGTGAGCGGGGGCGGCACCTTCGCGAGCCCCCTCGCCACCACGGACCTGGAGGGCCGCTTCGAGCTGCGCTCACTGCCCAGCCCCGCCGAGACGCCGCTGGAGCTGGTGGTGGTGCCGCCGCCCGGCTCCGCCGCCGGGCTCACCCTCACCAACGCGGTGGTGCCGCGCACGGACACGGTGCTGCCGGACGTGGTCTGCGCCGAGCGACGCGTGGTGCGCGGCCTGCTGCGGCTGCCCGACGACGCGACGCCCGCGGCCGGCGTGCGCTTGGTGGTGGAGCCCGTGGACACCGTCCCGGGGCGGCGCCTGCCGCCCGACCTGGCCACGGAGACGATCACCGACGGCAACGGCGAATACACGCTCAGGTTGGACCCGGCGCTGTACCGGCTGGACGCGGTGCCCGGCGAGAACCTGCCGCGCATCAGCCGCTTCGTCTCGGTGGTGCCCGGAATCGACGGCGTCGCGCAGGCGGTGCCCACCTTCTCCCTCCAGCGCGGGCGCACGCTGCGCGGACGCGCGCTGTCCTTCGCGCGTGAGCCCGGCGTGCCCCCGGGGCTGGCCTTCGCGTCCATCCGCTTCTATCGGGTGGTGAACGTGGAGGGCCGCCCCTCCTCCGTGCTGCTGGCCCAGTCCGTGACGGACACGCTGGGCCGCTACACGGCCCTCTTGCCCATCCGCTGAAGCGCTCAGGGCGCCGAGGGCTTCGCCGCCGGGCTGGCGCTCGCCGCCTTGAAGGCCGCGTGGAACGAGTCCACCGTGCCGCCCACCTCGTCCGCGTACTGCACCGCGTGCGTGGTGTAGAGGTCCAGCACCGCCTCCAGCCGGCGGTACACGGTGCGCAGCGGGGCGCGCTCGCGCGTCTGCAAGTCACACTGGGACTCACGCTCCCGCAGCCGCGTCAGCCACTCGGTGCGAAAGCGCATCCATTCCTGGTCCACGTCGCGCGCGGGGGACACGCGCACCAGCTTCTCGCGGCCCAGCTCCAGCTCGTCCCACAGCGCGCGGGCACCGGCCAGACACTCCGGGAAGCCGAGCGTCACGGAGGCGGGCGGCAGCTTCTCCGGCGTCATGGCCGCCACCGAGCGGCTCACGTTCACGATGATCCACACCGAGAACAGCGACGTGAGCGCGATGTAGAGCCCATACGCGGCACCACGGTAGCGGCGGAAGCGAGGGTCTTTGCGGGGGTCGGGAGCGGACACGGGGTCCAGGTCTTACGACCGTGGACCCCGCGTGGCAACGCTTCCGTGGTTTCCCCACCCGGCGGGCGGGCGGGGGGACGGCCTGGACTACTGACCGGCGGGGCTCGCCACCTGCTGGGCGGGCGCCGCGGCGGGGGCGGCCGGAGGCGGACCGGCGGCCTCCGTGTTGCCGCTCATGGCGCGCTTCACCATGGCGATGCGGCTGCGGAACTGCTGCTGGTACTGGCTGTTGAGGTAGCTGCCCGCGGCGTCACGCGCCGTCTCCAGCGCCTTCTCCATCTGCCCGACCTCCTGGTACGACTGGGCCAGCAGCAGCATGGCGTAGTCGCGCGTCTTGGAGGTGCGATCTCCCTCCACGAAGCGCGCCAGCAGCGGGACGGCCTTGTCGTGCTTGCGCAGCTGGTTGTAGGCCGTGCCCAGGAAGAACGACGCGTCCAGCGCCTGCTCGTTCGGAGGGTTCATGGCCAGGAAGCGCTCCATCTCCGAGACGACCTGGTCCATCTCGTTCTTGCGGAAGGCGATCTTCCCGCGCTCGAAGGCGGCGTCGCCCGTCTCACGACGCAGGGACGTGGCCCGGTCGTTCAGCGCCTGACGCTCCAGCGAGCTCAGCCGCGAGGTGTCCAGCTTCATCAGCGCGTCGATGCCCTTGAGCCGCTCGTCGCCGGGCAGCGAGGTCATCATCTTGTAGACCTCCGCGGCGCCCCGCTGGGCCGTCTGGTGCGAGGACGTGTCCGCGCGCTGCTTCTCCAGCTGGCCCGTCAGGTCCGCCACCATCTTCTCCAGTCGCTCGCGCTCATTGGTGGCGCTGGAGGAGCGGGCGCTGGTGATCATCACCGCCGCGCCCACCGCGATGACGGCGAACAGCACATACGCCGCCGCGGAAGAAATCCACTGACGCTTCTGGAAGTCCTCGTGACGCTTGCCTACCGCCTTGACCTCCGCGTGGAGGTTCTTCAGCAGGTTGTCACTCTTGATGACGAGGTTGCGGGCCTCGACGACTTCTCGGCGGAGGTCCGCCAATTCCTTATCAATCTCGGTCTTCGCCTGCTCTGGCATGGACATCTTCCTGGGCCCGGTAACGATCTCGGCCGACTCACGCATCGTAAGGAGTTCTCCCGGTCATACGGCGACAATTTCCGCAGCGGAACACCGCAAGAGTTCCGCCGCATTTCCGGAAGCGTTCAACCTGCTCGGCGCATGCCTGCTCGGGCTACAGGCCGCCGGGGAACGAGCGGGATGGCTCGGGCGGAAAAGTGTACGTCACGCCCAGGGACATCCAGCTGCCGCCCAGGCTGAACGAGGCGATGCGCTTGTCGCTGTCGTTCAGCGCGGGTCCCACCGGCCCACGAAGGAACATGAAACGGTACTCGGCGGAAAGCCCCCACCGGGGAGACAGCCGCCAGGTCGCCCCCAGCGAGCCCGCCCAGGCCTGGGTGGTCTTGTCCTGCAGCTTCTCTCCGGACAGCTTGGAGCTGGAGATGGCCGGCCCCGTGGCGAGCCCCGCGAAGGGCACCAGCCCATACGGGCCGATCTCCGGGAGCACCGTCTGGAAGCGCACGCCCACCAGCGCCCCGTAGCCCAGCGTCTCCAGGCTGCGCTCCATGGGCGCGCCGCCCTCCAGGCCGGGGCTGGTGAGGTAGAGCTTGGAGCCGGTGAAGAAGAGGTCGATGCCCACCTCCACCAGGTCCGAGATGGAGTAGGCGAAGGTCGCCACGCCGAGCGGACCGCCGTCCGTCTCACGTGCCCGGGCCAGGCCCTTGTTCGCCTCGACGGAGTACCAGGTCTTGTAGAGCGTCTCGTTGGAGGTGACGCGCCAGCCCCCCTGCACGGTGATGCGCCCCACGCCGTCCAGCGACGCGGGGATGGGGTCCTCCCCGTCCTGGGCGACGGCGGGAGTGGCGAAGAGCAGGACGAGGGGCGGCAGGAGGCGACGGAGCATCGGACTCGGAGGCGAAGGTCAGGTGCGCTTGGAGCAGCGCACGGCGATTTCCAGGAAGGTCGTCCGCTGACGACACAGCGACGCGACCACGCAGCGGACGACACACAGGGCCCCGAACTCGCGGAGCACCACGCCCAGGTTGGACACCACGTCTCGCAGGGTGATGACACCGCGCATGTGGCCGCTCCCGTGTGCGTTGCCGTGAGGGGTGCTCGTCCTGGACGTCCGTGCCGGGGAACGCCCGGGTGCTACAGGCGTGTGGCCCACCGTAGCAGCGACCTCCCACGGGTCAACTTTCCGGCCGGGTCAACGGGCGCGGCGCTCCAGCTCCAACAGCGGCATCTCCAGCACCACCACCGTGCCGTGGCTGCAGGGGGGATGGAAGTCCGCCCGGTCCAGCTCGCCCAGGAGCGCGCGCAGCTGCGCGTCCGTCAGCGGCACCGAGGTGGCCTTGCGCGCGGCGTGACAGGCCAGCACCCGCACCGCCTCGGCCAAGGTCACGGAGTCCAACGTGGCGCCCCGCGGAGGCAGCGCGCGCGCCAGGGCCTCCAGGAGCGAGCGGGCATCGGCGCCCTCGAGTCCCGGCGGCACCGTCTTGAGCGCCACGGTGGTGCCACCGAAGGGCTCCACGTCGACGCCCAGTCGTGAGAGCGCCTCGCGGCCCTCGACGAGCGACTTGGCCACCGCGACGGGGAACTCCAGCGTGGTGCCGAACAGCGACGGCGCCGGAGGGCCCTTCTCGTCCTCGAGCGCGCGCAGGTACGTCGTCAACCGGACCCGCTCCAGCGCCGCGTGAGGGTCCAGGACCACGAGCGTGCCGCCCGGTCCCTCGCAGATGTGGAAGCGGCCCCCCAGCATGCCCATGGGCCTGAGCGCGGCGAAGTAGCCCGGCGGCGGGGCCTCGTTGAGCTGGGGCTGGGCCTCGCCGAACGCGGGCGGGCGCATCCCCGAGTGGGCGAAGGGCAACGGCGCGGGAATCCCGGCCATGGGGCTCGGGGCACCGGACAGGGGCGCGGGGCCTCCACCGGGCGCGGCGGCGTCCAGCGTGGTGGGCAGCGGGCCACCCCACGACGCCTCCTGCGCGCGGGTGAGGAAGCGCTCCACGGCGTGCGCGTAGTGCGCGGCGTCTCGCGGGGTGTTGCCCATGGCGGCCTGGGCGTCGGGGCCGGTGCCCAGCCAGGGGGCCGCGCGCAGCATGCGGTTGAGCGCGGCGCTGATGGCCTCGTACACACCCCGGGCATCGGAGAAGCGGACCTCCAGCTTCTGCGGGTGGACGTTGACGTCCACGGCGACGGGGTCCACGTCGATGTTCAGCACCACCACCGGCTGGCGACCCGCGGCGAGGAAGTCCTGGTACGCGCGCTGGATGGTGCCGATGAGGCCTCGGTCCCTCACGAAGCGGCGGTTGACGAAGGTGTAGAGGCCGCGCGCGTTGGGGAAGGTGAACTCGGGCGAGGCCGCGTAGCCGGTGACGCTGACGCCCAGCCGGCGCTCCTCGACGGGGAACAGGTGCGGATGGCAGGCGGGCCCCAGGGCCGCGGCGATGCGCTCGCGCGGGTCCTCGGGACAGGCCGCGCTGGAGAACAGCTCGTTGCCCTCGTGGGTGGCGAAGAAGCCCACGTCCGGGTTGGCCAGGGCCAGGCGGACCACGGCCTCCTCGGCGTGCTTGAGCTCGGTGTCGCCCCGGCGCAGGAACTTGCGGCGCGCGGGCACGTTGAAGAACAGGTCCTCCACGGTGATGAGGGTGCCGGTGCGCGGAGGGGCGTCCTCCACCACCACGTCCACCCCACCCTCCAGCGTCACCCGCGTGCCCACGTCCGCGCCGACCTCGGCGGTGTGCAGGCTGAAGCGGGACACGGAGGCGATGGCGGGCACCGCCTCACCACGGAACCCCATGGAGTCGATGTGGAACAGGTCGTCCAGCTCGCGCAGCTTGCTGGTGGCGTGACGGTCCAGGCAGAGCGTGGCGTCCTGCCGGCCCATGCCGTGTCCATCGTCCGACACGATGATGCGGTCCACGCCCCCACCCGCCAGGTCCACGCGCACGGTGCTCGCCCCGGCATCGAGCGAGTTCTCCACCAGCTCCTTCACGACGGACGCGGGCCGCTCCACCACCTCACCGGCGGCGATCTTGTTGATGAGGACGTCACTGAGACGCGCGATGCGAGCCATGGCAATCGTCCACCCTCCGCCACCCGGAGGACGTTGTCCAGCAAGACAGAGCCGTGCAGGCTGACATTCGAGAGCGGCTGGGCTAACAGGAGACCTCGCGTATGGACGAGTCACGACCAGGCAAGGGACGGCTGCGTGTCGCGGTGACGGGAGCCAGCGGCGAGTACGGGAAGCTGCTGCTGCCCCGGCTCGAGCGCGACCCGGAGGTGGAGAGCATCGTCGTGTTGGACGTGAACCGTCCCGACGGCGCCAAGGTGGAGTTCCACCGGGTGGACCTCACACGGCACGACGCCGAGAGCGAGCTCACCGACGCGCTGACCGAGCGCCCCGTGGACGCGCTCTACCACCTGGCGTTCCTCTTCGGTCCCATCCGCAACGGCTCGCTGGCGCACGAGCTGGAGGTCATCGGCACGATGAACGTGCTGACCGCGGCGGGGCGCGCGCGCATTCCCCGGTTGGTGGTGCCGTCGATGACGGCCGTGTACGGCGCGCGGGGCAGCAACCCGGCGCTCTTGCGCGAGGACTCGCCGCTGCAGGGCTGTCCGCACAGCCGCTTCGTCACCGACAAGGTGGAGGTGGAGGGACAGGTCCGGGCGTTCCGTGAGCGGCACCCCGAGATGAAGGTGCTCGTGCTGCGCTTCGCGCCGGTGTTGGGGGGCGCGTTCGAGAGCCCCGTCACGCGGCTGCTGACGCGCACCTCCGTGGTTCCCACACTGTTGGGGTTCGACCCGCTGTGGCAGGGGCTGCACGAGGAGGACGCGGGGCGGGCGCTGCACCTGGCGCTGCGGGCGGAGGCCTCCGGGGAGTTCAACATCGTTGGCCGAGGCGTACTCCCGCTGTCCGGCCTCATCCGACAGGCGGGTGCCCGGCCGCTCCCCCTGCCCGGCCCATTGTTCCGTGGCGCACTCCACGCGCTGGATGTGGTTGGAGCGGACACGTTGCCCGTAGCCCTTCTCGACTACATCCATTACTCGTGGGTGGCCGACGGCGAACGCGCGGAGACTGCCCTCGGCTTCATCCCCTTCCACCACGTCAGGGACGCCGCGGCGGCGCTCAAGAGGAGCTAGAGATGGCCAAGGGTGTCCTCGGGAACGATCCTTTCCAGCGCGGCGCCGCTTCCCGCGAAGGCGAGCGCACGAAACCCGGCACCCCTCCGCGGGATCGCTCGCCCTCCGAGCGCGAGGGCGCGGAGAAGAAGCACGGCGCGGCGCCCGCGAAGAACGGGACCGAGGCGAAGAAGCAGCCCGCGCGTGGTGGCAAGCCCGCACCGGGGAAGTCGAAGGGCCGTGGCCCCGAGGCTCGGGGCGCGAGCGGAATGAACGGACGCACCCTGTCGAAGGACGCGAAGAGGTCCGCGCCTCCCGGGCGTGACACCGACAACCGGAACAGCAAGCCCGCGCGGGGGGCAGCGGAGGGAGCAAAGCACGCTTCTTCGGAGCACGACGCGACTCGGACCAACAAGGGCGCACAGGGTGCCTCCGACGGAGCGAAGCCCTTCACCGCACGGCACGACCCGACCGCTCGGAACAACAAGGGCGCGCGGGGTGGAGCGAAGTCCTTCTCCGCACGGCACGACTCGTCTGATCGGAACGACAAGGGCGCGCGGGGTGGAGCGAAGTCCTTCTCCGCACGGCACGACTCGCCTGCTCGGAACGGCAAGGGCGCGCGGGGTGGAGCGAATGGAGAGAAGCGCTCCGCCACGACGAAGCCCGACTCGACGTCACGGAACAACAGGGCCGCACGCGATGCCTCGACGGGTGCGAAGCAGCCCCCTGCCTCCGTGCATGGCTCACCCTCGGGAAGCAATCCTGGCGCAAGGGATGGCCTGAAGCGGCCCTTCACCACGGCGCGCGGCACGCCCTCCGAAGCCAACAAGAGCGCCCTCGGTGAGAGCCAGAGTGCGCCCCACGCAGACAGAACCACGGGCGCAAGTACGCCCCGTGGAGGAGCCGCGTCCGCGACTGACACCCTCAGGGGAACATCGACGCCTCCGCTCACCCCTGCCATCCACCCATCTCACGCGGCCAGTTCTCGGCCTCCGGTCGCGTCCAGCCACGCCTCACGCGATTCCGGCACGCCCGACACGGGCCCGCTCGCCTCCACGGAGAACGAGGTCGAGCCGCTGCGCGAGCCCGCGGCCCCGATGACGCCACGCGCGCCCCCTCCTTCCCGCGCCCCGGCGGTGCTCGAGGACCGCACGACAGAGCGAACGCCCCAGCAGCGCGGCGTGGACCACGCGCTCGCGGAAGCCCTGGCCGCCGAGGTGGCCGAGGTCACCGCGAAGCACGCCGTCGACGAAGCCATGGACCGACGCGCAGGCCGCGAGGAGTCCATGGATCGGCTGCTCGCCACGGAGATGGCCACCGGACTGGCGGAGGCCGCCGTGGAGGAGGTCCTCGACCACAGCCCCGTCACGCGCAAGCCGGAGCACGAGCGCGAGCTCGCCGCCACCGTCGCCGCGCAGGTCGCCGAGAGCGCCGCCGAGCTCGCCGTCGCCGAGGTGATGGTCCACCGCTCCGCCGAGGCCCCCTTCACCGAATCGTTCGAGGAGCGCGCCACGGTGGGCTTCCTCGATGAGCTGGACGAAGACGAAGAAGCCTCGGAGCCGGAGCTGCGCGAGGACCTGGCCATGGCCGGCGCCGTGCTGGAGCTCGAGGACCTCGACGAGACACCCGAGGAGGTCGAGGACGGCTGGGAGCGGACCATCTCCAGGCCCGTGGTGGACAGCTCCTTCCAGGCGCCCGAGGTGGAAATGCCAGACACGACGCGCGACGAGTTCCCCCCGGGCCGCAGAGGCCCCCTGTCCCTGGTGCCTCCCACGCGAGACGAGGCCTTCCCCCACGGCGTCTCCTCCGAGCCGTCGCGCGACACCGGGTCCGCCCGTCCCCTCGCCCAACGCGCCAGCGGCATGCTGGCCCTGGCCCGGGAGATCGCCGGACAGGCGCTGGCCAGCGAGGGACTCGGGCGCGCGTGGGGCGCGATGAACGGAATGCTGGACGCGGTGCGCGCGGGCCTGGGAACAGGCGGCGGCGCGAACCTGGACGAGTACGGCAAGGACCCGTCCCTCGTCGAACGACTGGAGCCGGTGCTCGAGTTCCTCTACGGCCAGTACTGGCGGGTCTCCGCGCAGGGCACGGACCACATCCCCGGCGGCGCCGTCATCCTCGTCGCGAACCACTCGGGCGCCCTGCCCTACGACGGCCTCGTGATGTCGCTCACGCTCGGTCGCGAGCGGCCGGACCTGCGCGAGCCGCGCTGGCTCGTGGAGGACCAGGTCTTCCATGCGCCCGTCCTCGGCACGCTCTTCAACCGCCTGGGCGCGGTGCGCGCGTGCCCGGAGAACGCGCTGCGATTGCTCGACGAGCAGCGCCCCCTCGTCGTCTTCCCCGAGGGCTACCAGGGACTCAGCAAGCCCTTCGGTGAGCGCTATCGGCTCAAGCGCTTCGGCCGCGGCGGCTTCGTGAAGCTCGCGCTGCGCACCGGCGCGCCCATCGTCCCGGTGGCCATCGTCGGCGCGGAGGAGACGTCGCCGATGCTCGGCCGCATCCCCGCGAGCTTCCTCGGCCTGCCCTACCTGCCGCTGATGCCGGGCCCACTGCCCCTGCCCGCCAAGTGGAGCATCCGCTTCGGCGAGCCCATCGCCATGGATGGGCTGCCCCCCGAGGCCGCGGACGACCTGGGCGAAGTGGGACGGCTCACCGAGCGCACCCGCGAAGCCATTCAGGGCATGCTCCACTCCCTGCTGCGCGAGCGTCGCTCCGTCTTCGCGGGCTGAGGCTGAAGTCACCACCGGCTCGCGCGAATCCTCCGCGCGGCCCCGAACGAGGCCTCAGCCGACGACGCGGTTGCGGCCCGTCGTCTTCGCCTCGAAGAGCTTCTCGTCCGCCGCGCGCACCAGGTCTCCAGGCTCGCGGTGGCGAGGATCCAGCACCGCCACCCCCAGGGAGATGGTGACGGGGATGGCCTGACGGTCGAACTCGAAGCGCTGCTTCTCCACCAGCCGACGCACCTTCTCTGCGAGCTGGCGCGCGCCGGTCAGCGCGACCTCGGGCAACAGGACGGCGAACTCCTCGCCGCCATAGCGGGCGAAGACATCCTCACGTCGGATGCGCGTGCGCACCGTGGACGCCAGCTGCTTGAGCACCGAGTCCCCCGCGAGGTGGCCGAACTTGTCGTTCACCTTCTTGAAGTGGTCGATGTCGATCAGCACCAGCGACAGCCCTCGCTCGTAGCGCCGGCTGCGGGAGAGCTCCCGGTCCAGCTGCTCGTCGAAGTAGCGCCGGTTGTAGATCTGCGTCAGGCCGTCCATCGTGGTCAGCCGGTAGATCTCATCGTGGTACGCCGCCTCGATGTTGCCACCGGCGATGTACTTGAAGATGGTGCGGCCGATCTTCACCAGGTCGCCGTTGCGCAGCTCGCGAACGCCCTCCACCACCTCGTCGTTGATGAACGTGCCGTTGGTGGAGCCCGCGTCGCGGATCCGCACACCCTCCCGGGTATTGGAGATGGCCGCGTGGTTGCGACTCACCGACTCCTGGTCGATCTGGATGTCCGACTTCGACGAGCGACCAATCAGGGTCTCCTCGCGCGTCAAATCGTGCTTCCGACCCAGGTCCAATCCGTAGATCACCACCAGCGCCGCGTCGAGGTTGACCGGCCGGTCGGAAATCTTGGAGATGACCGTGACGACCGTCTCGTTCTGCACCACTCCTCCAGCGAACGACCCTCGGAACGCTACCACCCTGCAAAACAAGAAAGCGAGTCAGAGCACGCGACTCCGGGTAGGGAATCCGCGCCTGATCTAGGGAATGTCCACGCCTCGTAGGGCCGAGACCGCTGGCCGGAGCAGGCGACCCTGGGGGTCCTCCAGTGAAGCGATGAGCGACACCCCCAGGCCGGAGCAGCTCGCTGGCAGCCGGAGCTCCACTTCGCCCGAGGTGGGAGATGTGGCCGTGTCACTCACGAGGACCTCCTCGCACCCCTTGGCGCCGCCCCTTACCATGATGCGCACGCGGCCGTCCGCCTCCGCGCTGGTCCCCGGGCGGAAACCGGTGACGCGCACCCGCACCGCGCTGCCCCGGGTCAGCCGCTGCCCCTCCAGCTCTGGATAGAGCCAGGCAATCTCGGGGCGTCCCACGTCCAGTGCCGACGCCGCCCGGGTCAGGTCTCCCACATGGTCCAATCCCGGCCCGTCGGCCAAGGCCAGCCGCGAGGGCCCCAGCCCATCCCGCGAGTCCCGCCCCGTCACCTGCAACACCTCCGTGCGCAAGAGCGAGCGCGAGCCCTGGTGGTCCCCGAAGAAGGTCCGGTCCTCGATGCCCATGGGCGCCCGGGGAACCCGGACACCGTTCTCGAGATCATCGGGAGAGACGAGCACCGTCCACCTGCGCCCGACGCGGTTGGTGAAGACGACGCGGATCAGCGTCGCGGGCCCGTCCACCACGCCGCGCAGCTCACGGGGCCCCAGCGCCTGGGCCTCCACCGCGCCATCGAAGTTGTAGTGGACCCGCTCCGGGATGGGCAGGAAGCCCGCGGAGGTCTGCACCGGGTGCTCGCCCGCGGGGTCGAACAGCGGCCCCGCCAGGTCCGCCACCACCAGGCTCGTCGCCACGCCGGCCGAGGCATCATCCCGCGCCGCGCGGGACGAGGCGCCCAGGAGCAGACGGTAGGGCTGTCCCTCCAGACCGTGGTGCGCGGGGGCCATGCGGACGGACATCAACCCGGGCTGCCCCAGCCGCGAGTCCGCGTCCGTGTTCGGATCCGCCGGCGCGACATTGGCGGCGGCGCCCAGGCCGAGCGGCACGAGTCCTCGTCCTGGCGCGGCCACGGTGCTCAGCACATACGCCCGGTCCAGATACGCACCCCGGTAGCGAGGCAGCGCCGGGACGCGCACGGCGAAGGGGAACGCCAGTCGCACCCCCTCGAAGTCGAGCGACACGGCCTCCGGATACGTCACCGCGTCCGGCCGGGGCGCACCCTCGACGAGACCCGGCGTGGGGACCAGGCGGAAGGACGCGTCCCGCACGACCGACGAGTGGAAGTCGGGCGACAGCACCAGCAGCCGCCCCAGCGTCAGCAGCGGATCCATCCCCATGTCGAACGCGTTGAGGGGCAGCTCCGCCACCGGCAGGCCTCCCGTCACGGCCCACGCCGAGCGGGTGCCGCACGCGCCCATCGCGATGGACACCTCCGGCTCCAACACGCCCGACAACGACAGATCACACACACCCGCCACACCCGGAGCGGACGCCCGGGGTGCGACGCCACCTTCCACCCACAGCGCCGTGCCCGACGGCAGCGACAGCCTGCGCGCGCCGCCCGCGTCCACCTCCACCTCGCGCTCGAAGCCCAGCAACGTCTCCGTCGACACCTCGGAGAAGAGTCCCGGCACCGACAGGCCCGTCAATCCCAACCGCAGCCGCGCCTGCGTCGTCAACGGCGGCGGCGTGACCACGCGTGGCTCGACGAAGTCGACCTGGAGTCCACCGGAGAGGTCCAACGGATTGCGCCGCAGCGCGAGGCGCAGGTCGCGGCCCTCCTCGAGGTCATGGCGGGCCAGGGTGAGGTAGCCGAAGTCCGCATGGAAGGCCGTCACGCCGACCGTCCCCGACGCCGGCACCCAGGCGGCGCCATCCAGCCCCGTCAGCACGGTGTTCAGCACCTCGCCCTTCTCATTGGAGATGGCGATGGTGGTCAGCGGCAGGGAGCGTCCCGTCAGCTCGTCCACCACCAGCACGCGGACCCCGCCGGCGGGGACCTCCGGGCTCAGCACGGTGACATTCGCGGAGCAGACAGCCGAGCCGACCCGGACGGTGACGGCCTCGCGGTCCACGCCGGGCGCTCCCAGGGACAGCGCGACCCGGGCCCCCGACCCGCCCCCCTTCACCATCGGCGCGCGCGCCTCCCACGAGATTCCTTCGCGAGGGACCACGGGCTTGCCCGCGGCGTCGCGCGCCCACACGCTGAAGACGATGGCCGTGCCCGGCCGTCCGATGACGACGTCCGGCGTCACCTGACACGAGGCCGCGAGCACGGGCGCCGGCGGTGAGACGCAGGCGCCGTCGCGACAGACCTCGTCCACCTCGCAGTCCGCATCCGCGGCGCACAGCGCCGTCACGCACCGGTTCATGTCGCACTCGCACCCCATCGGGGTGTCGCACATGAGCAGCGCGTACTCCTGACGCCGGCTCGAGCCGCAGTCGGCGCGCGTGCGACACGCGGGCTCACAGCGGGACTGCGCGGTGTTGCAGAAGAAGAGCGCGGGGTCCGGACAGTCCTGGTCCACCGCGCAGGCCCCCGGCTTGGGCTTGGGCTCCGCGGGGATGCCTGGGGAGGAGTCGAAGGCCCCACCACAGCCCGCCAGCATCCCCAACACACACACGAGGGCCGACAGCAGGAAGGGATGAAGCGAGCGACTCATGCGATGCGGCTCCCGGGGGGCGGAACACCCTCGACCTTACAGGTACGACGACCGACGCGCGACGTCGTGGAGGCTCGACCTACCTCCACTGGACTTCGTCGGACCCGGCCGCCCGCTCGCCCTTCCATCACGCAATGGAAGGTTGGCTTTCAGAGTCTCACGAATCATCATCGCGCGCGATGGCCCGTGGCGAGCCGAAGTCACTTGAAAGCCTTCTCCCCCGAGTCCTGGGTCGCCTCGCCGGTGAGTCCGGGCGTGGGCATCCCCTGGCACCGGTGTGGGCCTCGGTGGTGGGTGCGCACATTGCCCGCCATGCGACTCCACGCGCGATAGAGGGGGGCACCCTGCTCGTGTCGGTGACGAGCCCCGAGTGGGCGCGCACGCTGGAGCCCGAGGCCGCCTCGCTCTGCGCCCGCTTGAACGAGCGGCTGGGCGCGGACACGGTGAAGGCGCTCGCCTTCCGTTGGGAGGGACGATGATCGCCGTGCTCGCCCTCGCCGTGCTGCTCACCGCCTCGCCCGCGCCGCGTCCGCCGGCCCCGGCGCCCCAGCAAGCCCCCGCGCCGCCTCCCAAGCCGAAGGTGCCGCAGACGCCCACCGAGGTCATGGAGCAGCAAGCCGCGCAGCACGTGGTGCGCGAGTTCGAGCGCGTGGGACGCCGCGCCCCCGCCGAGGACGCCACGCTCGTCGAGGCCGCCCGACGGCTGGCGCGCGAGGCGCTCAGCGGGGCCTTCACCGGCGCGCCGGACCTCTTCACGCTCACCGAGGCCATCAGCGACGCGGGCGCCGCGGACCCCGCGCCCCGGGCGCTCGTCATCCGCGCATGGGCCCACCAGCACGCGCTCGAGTCCCTGCGAGCCCGGCCGGACCTGAACACGGAGCGGGCCACCCACTTCGGCGTGGGCGTGGCGTTCGTCGACAAGCGCGCCGCGCTGGTGACGCTGCTGTCGGACCGCAAGGCGGAGCTGAAGCCCTTCCCCCGCGTCATGCCCGGCGAGCGCGCGGTCCAGACGCTCTGCGGACGGCTCGGCCCCTCCCTGAGCCAGCCGGAGATCTACGTCACCCGTCCCGATGGCGAGGTCATCATCGTCCCGCTCACGCGGCGAGGCACCCAGGGCTCCGACTTCTGCTCGCGCCTGGATTTCCTCACCCCCGGCACCTACACGGTGGAGGTGGTGGCGCGAGGCGAAGCGGGGCCGGAGGTCACCTCGCTGTTCCTCACCCAGATTGGCGAGGTGCGCCGACGCGGGCTGCGCGAGAGCAACGTGGAGCCCACCACCGTGGAGGCCTCGCGCGTGGCCCTCCATGAGCGCATCAACGCCTTGCGGCGCGCGCATGGATTGGTGGAGCTGACACCGGATCCGCTGCTCGAGCGCGTGGCGCAGGCGTACAGCCAGCGCATGTCCACCGAGGGCTTCTTCGCGCACGTCGCCCCGGACGGCAGCACCCTCACCCGTCGACTTCCGCCGGGGACGCGCTACGTGCGGGCGGGTGAGAACCTGGGCCAGGCCGCCGGGCCGCTCGCGGCGCACTTCGGCATCGAGCACAGCCCCGGCCACCGCCGCAACCTGTTGGACCCGGGCTTCCGGTTCATGGGCGTGGGTGTCACCTTCCAGAAGGTCGGCGGACGCAACGAGGCCATCGTCACCGAGGTCTTCACCGCCGCGTCACCCGCGTCCGCGGACCCCGAGAATCCGAGACAGGACGCCTACGACGCGCTGGCCCGCCACCGCACGGCGAAGAAGCTGCCCCCCATGGCTCGTAGCGAGGTGCTGGAGTCGCTCGCGCAGGCACACGCCCGGCACGCGCTGGAGACGGATCAACCCGCCGCGCAGCCGGGCGAGGCGCCGTTGCACGAGCGTGTGTTCCAGGTGCTGCCCGACGCGGGCACGGCGTCGGTGGACTTCTTCGTGGTGTCGGACCCGGCCGCGCTGCCCGAGTCCCGCAGCGTCGCCGAGGCCACCAACAATCGGGTGGGCGTCGGGGTGGTGCGCGGGGATTCGAAGCGCTTCGGCGCGAAGCAATACTGGGTGGCCGTCATCTACGCCGCCGTCCAGTGACGACGGGCGGCACCTCCGTGTGGGGCGCCCCTCTCCGTAACGGGGCATCCCCTCACACGGTGAAGCGACTCCGGTGCGGCATCAGACGGGGCGACGCTGGGTGGCGTACGCCTCGAGCCCCATTTGAGGGGGCGCGACGTGCTGGTACATCGGGCACTTCATGCAGGTGAAGGACTGCCATCCACGACGTACCGCCTCATCCAGGCAGTTGTCGTACTGATGGCAATTCAGATTGCGATGCGTCTCGACGCCGGCACGCTTCGGCCCGGCCTCGGGATTGATGGTTTGCGGCAGATCGGCTGGACACGGCTTCATGGAGCCCTCCCTCTGTGCTGTTTCCCCCCCGAGCGCTGTGAACGAGCTGTGTTACCGGACGACAGGTCCCGCCTGGCTTCGGACGGACCGGGGTAGCGTGCGACGGCCGCGCAACGTAGTGATGCACCCCGGGTGACGCAACGGGTCCACTCGACGGACCCAAGAGCACGTAATCGCCTGAACGCTTTCAGCGAATGCTGCGGATGAAGAACAGTTCGGACCAGCCCGATGGCGCGCGGATTTAGGACTTGTCGGGCCGGCTGTCAAACCACCCCCCGGGTGTGAGAGGGGAATGCTTGACGGATGCATCTCGTTGGCAGGTCGCAAAGCCGCGTCGTGAAAGGAAGAACCACATGAGCTGGATGGGGATGGTCGCGGGGTGTGCACTGGGGGTTTCCCTCGGACAATCCCCGACAACCCTGGAGGCCGTGCGGCTGCACCAGGCGGACGCGACGTCCCTGGCGGAGCGGGAGTGGACGGAGTGCGCGGCGAAGCGCTGCGCCGACGCCGGACGGCTGGGCCTCCTGGCGGGCACACTGGCCCTCTCCGAGGGACGCGCGGCCGAGGCCCGCGACATGCTGGCGGCCAACCCCGCCCCCGCCCTGCTGGAGCCCTACCGCGCCTTCTACCTGGGCCAGGCGCGCTTCTACGCCGGGGACGCGCCGGGCGCCGCGCTCGACTTCGCCCGCGTGCTGGAGTTCCCGGGGGCCCCGCTGGACCTGGTGACGCGGGCGCGAGCCCGGCTGGGCGAATCCCTGCTCAAGGCCGGCAAGGCGAAGCAGGCGGTGGGAGTGCTCGAGTCGGCGGTGAAGGCCACGCCCACGCCGGAGCTGCTGTTCCAGCGGGCGCAGGCGCGGGGCGAGGCGGGCAACCGCGCGGGACAGCAGGCGGACCTGCTGGAGGTCGCGCTGCGCTTCCCCACGCATCCCTATGCCGATGACGCACTGAAGGCGCTCGCCGAGCGTCGCCCCGCGGTGCGCCTGGGGTTCGCCGAGCGCACGCGACGGGCCGAGGGCTTCCTCGGGGGCGGTGCCTCGCAGCGCGCGCTGACGGAGCTGGACGCGCTCACGGGTGAGAAGCTCGGCAAGGAACAGTCCGCGAAGGTGTCGCTCCTGAGGGCCAAGGGCCTGTTCGCGCAGAAGCGCGACGCGGAGGCGCACAAGGAGCTGGAGCTCGCGCGAAAGGGCTCGGCGGAGACGGCCGCGGAGGCGGAGCTCGTCGTCGCGCGGCGGGCCCTACGGGCGGATGACAACGAGAAGGCTCGCGAGCTGATGGCGGGCCTGGCCAAGAAGTACGCGGCGCAGTCGGCGGGCGAGGAAGGCGCCTTCTTCGCG
Organism: Myxococcus guangdongensis; assembly: GCF_024198255.1. Lineage (NCBI taxonomy): Bacteria > Pseudomonadati > Myxococcota > Myxococcia > Myxococcales > Myxococcaceae > Myxococcus > Myxococcus guangdongensis. The sequence goes on along the minus strand of NZ_JAJVKW010000016.1, from coordinate 184,248 downwards.
GGCTGGTTGGATTTGCAGGCGGGCCGCTTCGAGGAGGCCGCGAAGTCCTTCACCGCGCACGCGGACCGCTACACGCGCTCGCGTCGTCGGGACGAGGGCATGTGGTTCCGCGCGCTCGCGTACCTGCGGCTCGCGGACTACACCCAGGCGCGCGAGGCGCTCGACGCGCTGGTGACGGCATATCCCCGGGGCAGCCTCGCTCCCCAGGCGCGCTACTGGATTGCGCGCAGCCGCGAGTTGGGCGGCGCCACCGCGGAGGTGGTGGGGCCCGAGTACGAGCGGCTCATCGCCTCGTCACCGGCGTCGTTCTACGCGCTGCTCGCCGCCGAGCGGCTTCAGGAGTTGGGACGACCTGCGCCGGCGCGATTCCCCAAGCCGCCCCTGGCGCTGGAGCTGCCGCGTCCTCCCGAGCTCGCGCTCGCGGTGGAGCTGACGCGCGCGGGACTCTTCCGGGACGCGGCGGATGAAGTGGAGTCCCACGTGGCGAGGCTGCGCTCGGCGGACCAGGCGTTGCCGTTCGCGCACGCGCTCCTGAGCCTGGGTGAGTTCGGCCACGCGCACACCGTGGCGGCGCGGCACCTGTGGGGCCGGGCCTTCGGCTCTCGCGAGCCGGATGCGCTGGCGGCCTTCTACCCGCGCGCCTTCTCCAATGCGGTGGAGCAGGCGGCGACCGCGCACAAGGTGGACCCGTTCCTCGTCTGGGCCATCATGCGCCGCGAGAGCGCCTTCAAGCCCGAGGTGATGAGCGCCGCGGACGCGCGCGGGTTGATGCAGATCATCCCGAAGACGGCGACGGAGATTGCGCTGAAGCTCGCCGAGCCCGCCCCCGCGCCGGCGGACCTCTTCTCGCCCGAGCGGAACATCCGCTACGGCGCCTGGTACCTGTCACGGCTGATGGAGCGCTTCGCGCATCCGGTGCTCGCGGCCGCCGCCTACAACGCGGGGCCCACCGCCGCGGCGAAGTGGGCCCAGGAGCGCGGCGATCTGCCGTTGGACCTCTTCGTGGAGTCCATCCCGTTCCGCGAGACGCGCGGCTACGTGAAGCAGGTGGTCGCGGACCTGTTCCTCTACCACGGCTTCTACGACGCCCAGGGCACCCAGCAGCCCCGGCTGTCGCTCGTGGTGCCCGCCCCCTCGAAGGAGGGCGTCACCTTCTGAGGGTGGGCGGCGGCGGGCCTGCTTCAGCGGCCCGCCCGTCCCCTACCCTCGCGCGGCCATGCGGCGGAGGATCTCCGCCTCCATGTTGTGGACCACCTCCGACAACGGGAGGCTGCTGGAGTCCACGCGGACGGCGTCATCCGCGGCCTTCAACGGGGCCACCGCGCGCGCGGAGTCATCCTTGTCTCGCTTGGTCTGGTCCGCGAGCACGTCGTCGATGCTGCTCTCCACGCCCTTCTGGAACAGCTCCTCGAAGCGGCGACGCGCGCGCACCTCGGGGCTGGCCTCCAGGAAGAACTTGGCGTCCGCGTCCGGGAACACCACCGTGCCGATGTCACGTCCCTCGAGGATGGAGCCCTTGGTCGACTCGAGCGCCAGCCGCCGCTGGAGCTGCAGGAGCCCCGCGCGCACCACCGGACGGCCCGACACCTGCGAGGCGGCCATGGAGATCTCCGGCGAGCGAATCTCGCCAGACACATCCTCGCCGCCGAGGAACACGCGGTTCTCCTCGCCCACCACCTGGAAGTGGATGTGCACGCGGCCCAGCAGCTCCCCCAGGCTCGCGTCGTCGTCGTAGGCGATGCGCTCACGCCGCGCGAGCAATGCCACACAGCGATAGATGGCGCCGGTGTCCACCAGGCTGAAGCCGAGCCTTCGCGCCAGCAGCTTGGACACGCTGGACTTGCCCGCGCCCGCGGGGCCGTCGATGGCGACGATGAAGCAGCGAGCGCTCGTCACGCGAGCACCTCCTTCAGCGCGCGCACACAGCGCTCGTTCTCCGACGCCGTGCCCACCGAGATGCGCAGACAGGTGGGGAAGCCTCCGTTCGCGAACGGCCGGACGATGATGCCCTTGCGCAGGAGCAGCTCGTACAGCTCCGTGGACGAGCGGCGGAAGTCCGCGAACACGAAGTTGGCGTGGCTCCGGGTGAGCGTGATTCCGAGCTTGGGCAGCTCCGCCTCGAAGTAGCGCAATCCCTCGCGGTTGTTCTCGCGCGTCCGCTTCACGTGCTCGGTGTCCTCGAGCGCCGCGAGCCCCGCCGCCTGCGCCACCACCGTGAGGTTGAAGGGCATGCGCGTGCGCTGCACGTACGTCGCGAGCTTCGCGTCCATCACCCCGTAGCCCAGCCGGATGCCCGCCAGCCCGTGAATCTTGCTGAACGTGCGCAGCGCGACGAGGTTCGGATGGCGGCGGAACATCTCCACCCCGCTCACGTACTCGGGCCAGTCGACGAACTCGAAGTAGGCCTCGTCGTACGCCACCAGCACCTCGGGAGGCACCGCCGCCAGGAACTTCTCCAGCGCCTCGCGGCCGAACGCCGTGCCCGTGGGGTTGTCCGGGTTGGCCAGGAAGATGAGCCGCGTGCGCGGCGTCACCGCGCGCGCCATGGCCTCCAAGTCGTACTGGTAGCCCTCGCGCATCGGCACCTCCACGAAGGGCCGCCCATGGGCCTGCGCGGAGATGCGGTACGCGGAGAACGAGTTCTTGCACAGGAGGATCTCATCCTCCGGCGTGGTGAAGGTGCGGATGAGCAGCTCGATGAGTTCGTTGGAGCCGCTGCCCAGCACGACCTCTTGAGGCTGCACGCCCAGGGACGCGGCCAGCCGGCGCACCAGGTGGAAGGACGTGGCATCCGGATACAGGTGCACCTGGGACGACGCGTGCCGCATCGCCTCGAGCGCCCGCGGAGAGGGCCCCAGCGGGTTCTCGTTGGAGGCCAGCTTGATGACGCCCGAGAGCCCGAACTCGCGCTCGGTCTCCTCGATGGGCTTGCCCGGGACGTACGGCTTGAGCGTCTCGACGTAGGAAGGAACGAGGGGTCGCATGGGAGACAGGCCCTGGAAGTGGTGGCTCGAACGAGCGGTGGGTCAACGCCCGGAGAACACACCGAGCGCGCGGAACTTCGCGTAGCGGTCCTTGACCAGGCCGTCCGGCGACAGCTCGGCCAGCTGGGTCAGGTGCTTGCGCAGCGTCTTGCCCAGCGCCTCCGCCATCTTCGCCGGGTCACGGTGCGCGCCGCCCGCGGGCTCGGGCACCACCTCGTCGACAATCTTCATCTGGAGCAGGTCGCTCGCCGTCAGCTTCATCGCGTCCGCCGCCTTGTCCGCCTTGCTGGCGTCGCGGAAGAGGATGGAGGCGCAGCCCTCCGGCGAGATGACCGAGTACACGCTGTTCTGGAGCATCAGCACGCGGTTGCCCACGCCGACGGCCAGCGCGCCACCCGAGCCGCCCTCCCCCACCACCGTGGAGATGATGGGCACGCGCAGCCGGCTCATCACCTCCAGGTTCACCGCGATGGCCTCGGCCTGTCCGCGCTCCTCCGCGCCGATGCCCGGGTAGGCGCCCGGCGTGTCGACGAAGGTGAGGATGGGCTTCTCGAAGCGCTCCGCCAGCTCCATCAGCCGGCGCGCCTTGCGGTAGCCCTCCGGGCGCGGCATGCCGAAGTTGCGCGCCATGTTCTCCTTGGTGTTGCGGCCCTTCTGGTGCCCCATCACCATCACCGGCTTGCCGTCGAAGCGCGCGAAGCCGCCGACGATGGACGGGTCCTCTCCGAAGTGCCGGTCTCCGCACAGCTCCACGAAGTCCGTGAAGAGGAAGCGGACGTAATCCAGGAAGTAGGGCCGCGCGGGGTGGCGGGACATCTGCACCACCTGCCACCGCGTCAGGTCACTGAAGATCTCCGTCTGGAGCTTCTTCGCCTTCTTCTCGAGCTTCGAAATCTCCGAGGTGAAGTCCGCGGATCCACCCGTGGACAACGCCTTGAGCTCATCGATCTTCTTCTCCAGCTCGATGAGCGGGCGCTCGAAGTCGAGCGCGTAACTGATGCCGGTTGCCATGGCGCGGAACTAGCACCAGGGTATGGCACCTTTCAACGCGCAAGCACTTACGCACCGCACCGTGTCACGGTGCAGGACACCCCACGCCCCTCCGGACGCCATGCTTCATGCCCTGCCGCTGCTCGTCCTCGCGCTGAGCGCCGCCCCCACCCCGGCCCCCGCACGGACCCTCAACACCGAGGGCTTCCGCCTGTACCAGGCCGGCCAGTATCCAGAGGCCCTGGAGAAGTTCCAGGCCGCCGTCCGGGAGGACCCGGCCTTCGCCCTGCCCCGCTACAACGCCGCCGCCACCCTGGGCGTGCTCCGCAAGCAGGGCCAGGTGTGCGAGTACGGCGCCCACCGGGACGTCATCGTCGAGCACCTCACCCAGGCCGTGAAGCTGGACGCCCGCCGGCTGACGCGCGCCCGACAGGACGCGGACTTCGACGGCATCCGGGACACGCTGGGCTGGCAGCGCCTGCAGGGCCGCGTCCCGGAGAAGGAGGCCGACGTCCCCTTCCTCCTGCGCCATGTGAGCTGGTACGGCCCGGGCGTGGGCGTCTACGGCACCACCCGGGGCCTGCGCTTCCTCACCCGGGGCCGCGTGACGCTCTGGAATCGCGACGTGGACGCGGAGGGCAAGCCCCACCGCTCCGAGCTCTCCGGCACCTACTCGGTGAAGGGGCGTCAGGTGGAGCTGCGGCTGCGCGGAGAGGCGCCCGTGACGGGCACGCTGTCCGAGGCCGGCGCGCTGGCGTTCCCCGTCTGGGGAACCTTCACCGACGCGCCGTCCGAGTGCGACGCCTGAGGCGGACCCGGCCGCCCTGGCGGGACTTCAGGCAGCCTTGATCTTCGCGGCCGGCGGCGACAGCGCGTACCACGCGGTGCGGAACGCCTTCAGCTCGCGCAGTCCGGCCGGGTGACGACCGAGCGCCGGCGCCATGGTGACGGGCAGGCCCAGCTTCTTCTCGATGGCCTTGGCGGCGTTGAGCTCCAGCTTGCGGCGGTTCTCGCACTTCTCACACGTGGACTTGGGGCCCACGCGGTTGACGAGGATGCGCTCCACCGGGAGCTTCTTCTCCTTCAGGTACTCCACCACGCGCTCGGTGCGCGCCGCGGCCAGGTCCTCGCCGCGCGTCACCACCACGAAGCGCGCCTCCGTCGGAGACGCCAGGGCCTCCTCGAAGCGCTTGGCGTGCTTGATCATCCCGGCGATGTCGTCCGCCAGCTCGCCCAGGCCCTTGGCGCGGTGCTTGTTGAGCACGGTGTGCAGCGCGCCCAGCCACGTCTTGGCCGTCTCCGCCAGCTCCACCACCCGCACCGAGTTCACCACCGGCGACGAGTCCACCACGATGCGCTTGAACCGCTCCTGCACCAGCGCGTCCGTCAGCACGCTCATCGCCGCCAGCTCGTCGATGCCCGGCGGCGCGCACTCCAGGAGGTTGCGCAGGTACAGCAGATCCGCAGGCACCTCGCTGCCCGCCTTGGGAGCGCCCTCGAAGGCCTTCTCCGCCTTCTCCTTGAGCCGCTTGCGCAGGGCGTTGAACCAACCCGCCATGTCCAGCTCGCGGGCGTACAGGCCCTTGGTGCCCTTCACCTGCGTCTCGGTGTCCGTCAGCCGGCTCTGCAGCACGTCCGACAGCGAGTGCGCGGGGTCCGTGGAGATGAGGAGCACCGGCCCCTCCTTCTCCGTCAGCGTGACGGCGGCGGCGGCCGCGCAGGAGCTCTTGCCCACGCCCCCCTGCCCCACGAAGAAGATGAGCCGCGTGGGCGGCAGCGGCGGCGCGGCGATGGGCGGCATGGACGGCGCGCGCACCAGGGCCGGAGGGCCCTCCGCGGCGGCGAACTCCAGCGCCTTCGTCTCCTTGCCACCCGCCCACGCCTTGGCGAACAGGCCCACGCCGTCCAGCCCGCGCGGCGCCACCTCGCGGCGACCCAGCAGGTGGACCGGCACCGTCTTGTCCAGCGCCTGGAACTTGCGCACGTGCGGCGCCTGCAGGCCCCGGCGCCCCTGACACGCGGGGCAACCCTCGCGGTCCTCCACCTGGTTGACGACGATCTCCGTCACCGGCAGCCCGCGCTCGCGCAGCTGCAGGAAGAGCATGCGCGTCTGCGCCTCGGGGACCGGCTCCGCCAGCGCCGTCAGGTGGAAGGCCGTGCGCGCGGGATCCTTCAGCAGCGCCAGCAGCTTCTCCGCCTTCTGTCCCAGCGCCTCCAGGAAGCCCGGCTCCGCGGCCGCCGCCTCCTGCGCCTTCTTGCCCTTGCCCGTCGCCGCGGTGGGCTTCTCACCGGCGCGCACCAGGCCCAGGAACTTGCGCAGCCCCACCGGCAGATCGAACAGCCGCAGGGTGTGGCTGGTGGGCGAGGCGTCCACGATGATCCGGTCGAAATCCTCACCGTCGAGCAGCGCCACCACGTGGAAGAGCGCCACCAGCTCCTCCAGCCCCGGGATGGCCTGCTGGTACAGCGAGCCCAGCTCCTCCTCGGTGAAGTGCGTGCCCTTGACCGCGGCCTTCTTCAGCGCGGGCAGGTAGTCCGCGAGGAAGGGCTTGAGCAGCGCGGCCGGCTCCAGCTCCAGGCCCCAGACGCCGCCCTCGCCCTTGCCGGCGACGAGCTTCGTCGGCTTCGCGCCGAGCTTCTTCTTGAGCAGATCCGACAGGGAGCGCACGGGGTCCAGCGAGACGAGCAACACCCGTTCCTTCGGGGCCTCCTCCGACAACCGCAACGCGTACGCCGCCGCGAGCGTGGTCTTGCCGACCCCGCCCTTGCCGCCGAAGAAGTGAAGAACTCGCGCGTCGCTCATTGCGTTGTGGCCTTCCTTGTGCCCCCCCGGCGGCACCCTGATGCACACTCCTGATTTGCCGAGTTGAAGGCTTCGGAGTCGCCCGGAGCGTCGACCTGTACGGCCGGGCCCTCCCTGTGGGTGGGAGGCGACCGCAGAATCCCTTGTCCAGAGGTCAAAAGTCAAGAATTGACGCGGGGTTTCGCGGAGGGTCGGCCCCTGCCGACCCCTCCTGCCGAGGCCCCTGTCGCACCGTCTCCGAGCCGCTCCAACAGCGCGGAATCCGGAGGGGATTTCCTACCCATCAGGTCAGCGAGCCAGCAGGTTGCTGGCGCTCAGCGGACCATCGCTTCCCTGCCCGCCCATCGGTCCCCCGGGACCGGACTGCTGGGTGCGCGCCTCCGCCGCGTAGCGGTTGAGCTTGTTGTAGAGCGTCTTCTCGCTCACCCCGAGCACCTCCGCCGTGCGCGCCTTGTTGTTGCCATTGCGCTGGAGGCTTCCCAGGATGTACTCACGCTCCACCGCGTCCAGGCTCAACCCGAATGGCAACCGGAAGGTATGCCGCTCCGGGCCCTTGCCCGCCATGTCCGGCGGCAGGTGCTCGCGGGTGATGAGTTCCCCGTCGCAGAGGATCACCGCGCGCTCCACGGCGTTGCGCAGCTCGCGGATGTTGCCCGGCCATTCGTAGTTCTTCAGGACCTCCATGGCCTCCGGGTGCACGCCGGACACGCGCTTGGCCGAGTCCCCCCGGAACTTGTCCACGAAGTGCTGGACCAGGATGGGCACGTCCTCGCGCCGCTCGCGCAGGGGCGGCAGGTGGATCTGGAACACGTTGAGGCGGAAGTAGAGGTCCTCGCGGAAGCGCTGGTTCTTGATCTCCTGCTTCAGGTCGCGGTTCGTGGCGCACAGCACGCGCACGTCCACTTCGATCTCCACCTTGCCACCCAGCCGGCGCAGGCGGCCCTCCTCCAGCACGCGCAGGAGCTTGGCCTGCAGGTCGATGGGGATCTCTCCCAGTTCGTCCAGGAACAGCGTGCCGCCGTGGGCCAGCTCGAACACGCCCGGACGGCGCTGATCCGCGCCGGTGAAGGCGCCGCGCTCGTGGCCGAAGATCTCCGATTCGATCAGCGTGGCCGGGATCGACGCGCAGTTGATGGCGATGAAGGGCTTGTCGCGGCGCAGGGACAGGTTGTGGACGGCGCGCGCCACCACCTCCTTGCCCGTGCCGGACTCGCCGCTGATGGACACGCTGGCCTTGGACGGGGCCACCTTCTCCACCAGCTCGATGACCTTGCGCATGCCCGCCGACTGGGCGATGAGGTCCGAGGAGCCCAGCTGCTTGAGCCGCCGGCGCAGCGTCTGCACCTCGCGCAGGGTCTCCTTCTTCTCCAGCGCCCGGTCGATGCAGACCTTCAGGCGGGCGGTGTCGAGCGGCTTGACGATGAAGTCATACGCGCCCTCGCGGATGGCCTCCACCGCCGCGTCGATGGTGCCGCGCCCCGTGAGGAACACCACCGGGCAGTCCGGCAGCTCCTCCTTGAGGTTGCGCAGCAACCACAGTCCATCCGTCTCGGGCATCGCCAGGTCCGACAGGACGACGTCCGGGCGGAACTCGCCGGCCTTGCGCAGGGCATCGTGCCCGTCGAAGGCCGTCTCGACCTTGTGCCCCCAGGTGCTGAGCATCTCTGCCAGCGCCTCGCACGTGTCGCGTTCGTCGTCCACGGCCAGGATTCGTGCGCTACCCAAGATGAAGACCTCCGGTACTGCGTCGTGACGCGGATTGGGGATGACTCTGAAGGAGAAGCCCGCTGCTCGGTACAGCCCTCAAGCGCGAGGAAAGATGAGACGGCAGGAACCACCGCGGACATGGAGGTCCACACCCAGCTGCGAGCAGCGCAGCCCCAGCGCGGCCACGGCGTCCGCCAGCTCCGGCGCGCCGTCCCCTCCCGTGTCCTCGACCTCCAGCACCGCCACCGGGCCGTCCGCGCGCACCATCACGCGCACCGAACCCCCACCTTCCGCCCGCCGGACTCCCCGCAGCAGCGCCTGGATGACGAAGAAGCCGAGCTCCGAGGTATCCGAGAGGCACACCCGCACCCCCGCCTCCACGGCCACTTGCATCGTGGCGCGACGCTTGCGGCCCTCGTGCGCCACCACGCCCAGCGCCCGCGTCGTCGCGTCCGACAGGTCCACCTCACCCGCCGGGCCGCCCTTGGCCACGATGAAGTCGGAGAACTGCCGCAGGATGCCGTCCACGCGCTGGATCTGCTCGCGCAGCGCCTTGAGGTTCTTCTCCTGCGACGGGGGCACCTGCCCCGTCTCTGCCTTCAGCTTCTCCGACAGCACCTCCAGATGGATGGCCATCGCGTTGAGCGGGTTGCGGACGTCGTGCAGCAGGCTGTCCATCAGCGTCTGCACGGCGCCGTAGCGGGCAGCGCCCACCACCGGATCCGTCGACTCCTGGACACGCACCATGCTGCTGGACACAGCCGTCGAGCTAACCAACGGAAACTCCTCGGGTTTTTCGTCTCCCTCCCCCGCCGCCACCCCACCGCGGCCAAGAGTTAGGGAGCGCGTTCCACAACGTCAACCCTGGGTCGGTAATTCTTGCCGGAACCGGCAAATTCCCGAGCAGGGACGCCTACTTGCGCAGGCTCCCGAGTGTTGTCCGGGTGACGTTTCCCGTGGCGCTTCCGGAGCGTGTGCCCGGGGGCTTCCCGCTCAGGTCGATGACGCGGGCGGGCGCGAGGCCTCGCCCAGGCCCACCAGTTCCAGGTTGAGCCGGGTGGCGACCTCGAAGATGCGCGGATCCCGGTAGAACTCCCCGAAGACGATGCGCACCAGCCCCGCGTTGGCGATCAACTTGAAGCACGGCCAGCAGGGACTGGCGGTGGTGTAGATGGTCGCCCCGTCGATGCCCACGCCGTTGGTGGCCGCCTGGATGATGGCGTTGGCCTCCGCGTGCACCGTGGCCACGCAGTGTCCGTTCTCCATCATGTGGCCCACGTCGTCGCAGTGGGGCAGCCCGCGGATGGAGCCGTTGTAGCCGGTGGACAGGATGGTGCGGCCGCGGACGATGACGGCGCCCACGTGCTTGCGATCACACGTGGCGCGGGTGGCCACCTGCTTCGCGATGTCCATGAAGTACTGATCCCACGAAACCCGTCCGGACATGCGCTCGCCTCTGGGTGACACGAAAAAGAGCGGGACGGATGTAGCGCGGACGGGGCGCCTGTCGACAAAAAGGCGGGTCAGCGACCCGCGGCGTGGGCGACGCCTCCCTCACCGGGCAGGCTGCGCTCGAGCAGCCGGCCGAAGCCCTGGGCCTTGAGGAACTGGCGCACCTTGGTGCTGGGCGCGGCGAACGTCTCGCCAGGCATGGGCACATCGAAGCTGAAGCTCTCCTGCTGCACGGCGAAGTCCACCTGCGCGGTGCGATAACCCTCGACGATGGCGAGCAGCCGGCCCGTCTCCAGGCTGAAGATGCCGCCACCCGACGCGCCGTAGCCGATGGGCGCGTCCGTCTTCACCAGCTTCGGCCGCCGCGACTCCCGGTCCCACTCCACCTGGGACAGCATGCCGCCGGACAACGACAACGCGCGGCCGAACGGAGACGCCGCCACGACGACGTCCTCGCCTGGCTCCAGCTCCGCCTCCTCCGCCAGCTCCACCGCGGGCAGCCCGAGCCCCGGCACGCGCACCAGCGCCAGGTCCATCTCCGGCACCTTGCCGCGCGCCACCACCTGCCCCACGTGTGTCTCCACGTCCCCGCGCCGGTCCACCAGCACGCGCAACTCCGGGGCGTTCAAGTCCTCCATCACCACCGCGTGCGCGTTGGTCACCACCCACGCCACCACGCCGTCCTCGCCGCGCTCCGAGCCCACCACCACGCCGGACGCCGTGCGACGCACGCTCTCCCCCTCGGCGATCTGCAGCCGCACGTTGTGCGGGAGGATGCGGCGCACCATCTCCTTGCGGGTCGGCCTCGCGGGCTCGGGCATCGCCACCACGCGCACCACCTCGGCGGCGGGCTTGGGCGCGGGAGCGCTCGCGTGGGGGGACGAGGCGCCGACACACGACGCGAGGGCGAGCAGGGCGACGGGGGCGCCCAGGAGGAAGCGGGTCATCGACTCTCCGGGATGATGGATGCGCGTAGAACTGCGAACTCGCTCGACGCCCTCATCTTCCCGAGCCTGCTTACCAATGGAAAGCAGGCGCCCGAGCAGGCCCGTCAGCCCGCTCGCCCGCTCCTCATGCGTAGCGCTTCTTCATCAGGAACAGGATGGCGTCCTTCGCGCAGTGCTCGCAGTAGCCGTAGCGCTCCGCCATCGCCTTGAGCGTGCTCTGCACCTGCGTCTGCTCGCGCGACGTCAGCTGCGCCCGGTCCTCGGAGAGGTACTTGAGGACGTTCTCCTTGTTCTTGCGCAGCACGCGCTTGCGCTCCTCGAAGTAGTGGTCCCTCAAGCGCTTGAACATGTCCGGGAAGACGCGCGCGTAGTCCATCACCACGTCCGGGTTGTCCAGCCGGTGGGCGCCGATGGAGGCGATGAGCCCCCGACGGAAGTCCGCCGCCTCCTCGCCCCGGGGCATGACGATGGCCTCCACCTCCTGCATGCGCTGCTCGTCCGGCTTCTCCATCTCGCCGGTGACGCGGTTGCGCATCTTCTCGCCGCGCACCCAGTGGCTCACGCTCTGGATGTAGCGCTCCACCAGCTCGCGGTACTGGCCCTCGGACACCAGGCCCATGGACTCGCGCACCTCGGTGTCCACGCGGTCCAGGTACTCGGTCTCCGCCACGCGCACGAAGGCCTCGTGGTCATGGTAGCCGTCCACCACCTCCTGCAGCAGGAACTCGTAGACGCTCTTGTCCTTGCAGATGGCCTCCAGCTCCTCCAGCACCGCGAGCGCGTTGAGGCACTTGTAGTCGGGGTTCTGCGCGGCGTTGAACAGCGCCGTCTTGATCTCCCGCGCGCTCGCGCCCATGCGCCCCTCGTAGTTGGGGTACGCGTCCGACTCGGTGAAGAGCTCCTCGCGCAGCTTGCGCAGCTCCTTGGTGTTGGCCAGGCTGAGCCGGTCCGGCGGCGCGCCCTCCTCGTACAGGTGCAGCTTCTCCACCGGCGTGACGTGGTCGATGAGCTCCTTCACGTCGCTGGGGTAGCGGTCCGGAATCGGCTTCTTGAGGCGCGTGAGCACCGCCCACATCGCGGCCACCGCCGTCGCGTGCGGCGCCACGTGCTTGCCCACCGTCGTCGCGGACACCTGCATGTCGTAGATCTGCTGCTCGGTGCGGTAGCGGCGCAGGTATGGCACGCGCACCAGCTCGATTCTCCCCTTGAACGACGCGAAGTCCGGCAGCTCCTTGAACGCGCCCAGGTGCTTCTCGTTGGAGGACGCGATGAGCACCTCGTCCAGCTGGAGCACGAACGGCTCGAGCGGCACCTCGCTCGTCTCGCTGAAGCCCAGCAGGTACTTGAAGGCCTCGAGCGGCCGCTTGAGCAGGTCCGCGTACTCGATGAGCCCGCGGTTGGCGTGCACCAGGGGCCCGTGGGGCTCGAAGAGGACGGTGCTGTGCAGGGGCGCGGGGACGTTGAGCTGGGTGCGGTCCGCGGTGAGCTGCTGCACGACCGCGTCCACGCTCATCTGCGGCTCCACCGTCACCGTGGCCACCTGGTAGCGCCGCGACACGTAGAAGCGCTCCACCTGGACGTGGCGCATCACCTTCAGCCAGTCGCCGTTGTACGAGTTGAGCAGCGCCGTGTAGATGCGCCGGCACTTGGAGCACAGCTCCCCGTCGCGCACGTAGTCGGAGAGGATGAAGTCCCCCGTCTCCCCGTCACCGTTGCCCAGCCCCTTCTTCTTGAGCGCCGTCTCCAGCACCTTGCGCCGGTCCACCGCGGGCATGGCGAAGAGCGGGTGGTCCCTGAGCTCGCAGGGCATGCGCAGGTCGATGGACTCCGCGTCCAGGTGCGCGAAGGTCGTCAGCTCCCCCTCCCCCGTGGTGGCCCGCTCCCCGAAGCCGATGGAGCCCTTGATGAGCTTCTCCGAGGGGAACACCCAGGCGATGCGGTACAGCGCCCCCTGCGGCAGGCGCGAGTACGTCTCCATCCCGGACTTGAGCGCGTTGACCAGCGAGGACTTGGCGCTGCCGTTGGGGCCGTGCAGGAAGATGAGCTTGTTGATGCGGCCGGCGCGCACGAAGTTGCCGAGCACCCGGTAGATGGCGTTCTGCACCTCCTCCTGCCCCGCCACCCGCCCGTCGCGCTCGTTGTGCTGCGCATCGAACACCTTGAAGCGCCGGATGCTCCCCGTCGGGTGCGCCACCGTCTCCGTCCCGAAGTGGTCCATCACGTCCCGCAGGTACTGCGCCGCGTTGCGCGCCTGGGCCTTGGGGTCGTTCAAGAAGAGCGACAGGTACTCCTCGAAGGACAGGATCGAACGGTTCTTGACGAAGTCGGCGTTCACCTGCGAGCCCACTTCCTGCAGATACCCCTTCGCGTCCACGTGGCTCTCCTCGTCGTCGTCCAGGTCCGTTGATCTAGCCACGCCGCCGGCGGGCCGCAGGCCGTCCTCTGCGCTCCTCGACCTTTCCCGCCCACCCTCCGGAAAGTCCAGGGCCCTTTGGCCTCGTGTCGTCCACCCCACGTGCTCGGGCCGCCGGCTGTCCTCCAGGGAGGAGAGTAGCCCAGGTGCACTTTTCGCCCGACATGGTGCGGGGTTGCAGGGCTTTGCAGGACCCAGGGCGCGGTGAGGGCGCCAGGTGGGTGTCAGCTTACTCGCGTGGTGGGCCAGGGTGCGCTACGGTCCAGCCTTTCTCTTCGGTGGCCACCCGGAGCCCAGACACGATGCACAAGGAGCCCATCATCGGCATCGACCTCGGCACGACCAACTCGTGCGCGGCGATTGTCGAGGACAGCGGGAACGTCAAGCTCATCCCCTACAAGGGCGGTGAGTACACCATCCCCTCCATCTTCGCGATTGATGACAAGGGGAACGAGCTCATCGGCTACGAGGCCAAGCGCCAGTGGCAGCTCAACCCGCGCAACACCGTCTACGGCGCCAAGCGTCTGGTAGGCCGTCCATTCGGCAGCGATGTCGTGGAGACGATGAAGAAGGTCGTGGCGTACAACATGCGCCAGGGCAAGAAGAACGACGTCACGCTGGACGTCGGCAAGCGTGAGTTCACGCTGCAGGAAGTGAGCGCGAAGATCCTCGGCAAGATTCGCGAGGTCGCGTCCAACTACCTGAAGATGCCCATCAAGCGGGCGGTGGTGACGGTCCCCGCCTACTTCAACGACCGGCAGCGCCAGTCGGTGAAGGACGCCGGCAAGCTCATCGACCTGGACGTCGTGCGCATCATCAACGAGCCCACCGCGGCGGCGCTCGCGTACGGCGTGGGCAAGGGCCTGAAGGAGAAGGTCGTCATCTACGACCTGGGCGGCGGCACCTTCGACGTCTCCATCATCGAGATCCGCGAGCGCGTCTTCGAGGTGAAGTCCACCGGCGGCGACGTGTTCCTGGGCGGCATCGACTTCGACAACGCCATCATCCACCACGTCCTCAAGGACTTTGCGGCCAAGACGGGCATCGACCTGGCCACGGACCCGGTGGCCATGCAGCGCATCAAGGACCTGGCCGAGCGCACCAAGATTGACTTGTCCGCGCGCGACGAGGTGCCCTTCAACATCCCCTTCATCACGATGACGTCGCAGGGCCAGCCCCTGAACATCGAGATGAAGTTCACGCGCAAGATGCTGGAGCAGCTCACCAACCACCTCGTCGACCGCACCCTGCAGATGGTGGCGCGCGTGCTGGTGGACTCGGGCCTGTCCACCAAGGACGTGGACCAGGTGATGTTGGTCGGCGGCCAGACGCGCATGCCGATTGTCCAGGACCGCCTGACCAAGTTCTTCGGCAAGGCGCCCAGCAAGGCCGTGCACCCGGACGAGGCGGTCGCCATCGGCGCGGCGCTCTACGCGCACTCGCTCCAGGACGACACCAACCTGCGCATCCAGCTGCTGGACGTGATTCCCATGGCCATCGGCCTGGAGAAGGCCGGCGGCGCCTTCCACGTCGTCTTCCCGCGCAACGCGCCCATCCCCAACGCCAAGCAGCTGCTCGCCACCACCAGCATGGACAACCAGACCGAGCTGGCCATGCGCATCTTCCAGGGCGACCACGAGATGGTGGCGCGCAACGACATGCTCGGTGAGTTCACCTTCTCCGGCATCCAGCAGGCCCGCGCCGGCGGCGTGCAGGTGGAGATCACCTTCGACGTGAACATCGAAGGCATCCTCACCATGCGCGCCCGCGATCCGGCCACCGGCCGGGAGATGAACACCACGGTGCGCGTCACCCAGAGCAGCTGAAGCGCCGCGCGCCGTCCCTGTTCATCGGGACGGCAGCGCCACCAGCCCCGCCGCCTCGTGCGAACCCTCCTCGGGCTCCTCCTGGCCGCCCGAGGGCACGTACGGCGTGGAGTCCTCCGACACCGGCGGGCGCGCCCCTTCCGCCCGGAGCAGCTCGTACACCAGCAGCTCCGCGGAGGCGCCCGGAGGCACCTGGGGCCCCAGCGACGCATAGTCGAAGGGCTCCTGGGCGCGCTCCTTGGTGCGCTCGCTGAGCAGCACCTGGCCGCGCCGCGCCAGGGTGGCGAGCCGGGCCGCGGTGTTCACCACGTCCCCCAGCACCGTGTAGTCGAGCCGCCCCGACGCCTTCGCGCCGATGCTGCCGGCCACCACGTCGCCGGAGTCCAGCCCCATGCAGACGCCATGGGCATACGGCGCGCCCTCGCCGCCCCGCGCGGCCAGCACCTCCAGCTGCCGGCGGATGGACAGGCACGCCTCCAGCGCGTGGTCCACGTGGCCGGGGCCCCGGAAGACGGCCATCACCGCGTCCCCCACGAACTTGTCCACCGTGCCGCCGCGCGAGAGCACCTCCGGGACGATGGCCTCGAAGATGGCGTTGAGCCGCCGCAGCGACTCCGGGGGCGGCGCGTCCTTGAGCACCGGGGTGAAGCCGTGCACGTCGACGAAGACGACGGTGCCCTCCACCCACTCGCCGGCCATGGCCTCCGTGCCCTGCATCATCGGCGGCAGCCGCTCCAGCACGCCGCCCGGGACGAACATGCGCAGAAGGCCGTTCTCCTCGGTGTAGCGCACCGTGCGCCGCAGCTCGCGCACGTGCTTGAGCGTCTTGACGAGCGTGGCCTCCAGGTCCGGGAAGTCGATGGGCTTGGTGATGAAGTCGAACGCGCCGCGGTTCATCGCCGTGCGCAGGTTGCTCATGTCCCCGTACGCCGAGACGATGACCACGCGCGTGAGCGTCGTCACCTCGCCGATGCGCGACAGGAACGTGAGCCCGTCCATCCTCGGCATGTTGATGTCGCAGAGGACGACCTCGGTGTCCGGGTGCTGGCGCAGCTCCTCCAGCGCCTCCTCGCCGTCCGCCGCGAACAGGAACTGGTAGACGTTGCGTCGGACCTGCTTGCGGAACACCTGCTCCATCAACACCGCGACATCCGGCTCGTCGTCCACCACCAGCACCTTGGCCGGACGCGCGGGCCGCCCCGCCTCCACCCTCGCGCTGAACGCCGAGGACAGCTCGTGCGCGGACTGGAAGCGCTTCGACGGGTCCACGTCCAGCGCCCGCGCGAAGAACGCGTCCACCTCCGTGCCCAGCTCGGGCGCCAGCGAGGACGGCGCCACCGGCGGCGGCGGCACGTTGCCCAGCCGGAACTGGCGCAGCGACTCCAGCGGGAACGGGTGCTGTCCGGTGAGCGCCCGATACGCCACCACCGACAGCGCCCACAAGTCACACCGGTGGTCCAGCCTCGGCGACAGCCCCCGCAGCTGCTCGGGGCTCATGTAGCGCGGCGTCCCCGCCATCTCCTCCTCGGGGTGCGGATGCGCCGTGCCTCCCTGGGTCAACAGGGCAAGCCCGAAGTCCAGCACCTTCACGACCTCTCCGGATGCGCTCCGGGAAAGGAAGATGTTCGCGGGCTTCAAGTCTCTGTGGATGACGCCAGCGGCGTGGGCGGCGGTGAGGGCGCGGGAGGTCTCGGTGAGCAGCCGCTCCACCATGGCGAGCGACAGGCGGCCGCGGCGGTTGAGCAGGGCCTCCAGGTCCTCGCCCTCGAGGAGCTCCATGACGATGTAGGGGGTGTCTCCCTCCAGAAGACAGTCGTGGATCTGGATGACGTGCGGGCTCTGGAAGCGGGCGATGGCCTGGGCTTCCCACTCGAACTGGCGCAAGGCGTGCGGGGTGGGCGCGCAGTGGGCGGCCATGAGCTTGAGGGCCACGCGGCGTTGGAGCTTGGGATCCATCGCCACCCACACCGTGCCCATCCCACCGCCCGCGAGCACCCGCTCGAGGACGTATCGCCCGCCGATGATGCGCGGCTCAGACATGTCGTGTTGGTTCATGGTTGGTCGCACCGAGCGTCGCGATGATGGCACATCGGGTCCACGAGCCGGAACACCATCCCGCCCCCTCCCTCCCCTGGCGAACGTGCCACCTCGTGCGAGTCGCGGACGTCGCACGTGTTACCGTGCTGGCCCCGTTCCCCGACTTGTTCCGCAGCTCCCTACCCGTGGAGGAGTCATGCCTGATGTGACTCGAAGCGCCGTGTCTCCCCTTCCGTCCCCCTCGGCGGAGGAAGTCGCCCCCCCCGCGCCGCCCCATTTGCCGGATGGGACGACGTACCCTGGCGTCGCCGTCCCGCCGGGTCTCAGACCCGGGATGCCGCGCAACGCGATGACGTCCAACCGGGAGCGCTTCACGCGCGAGCCGCTGCACGTGCTCGCCGGGAAGCTGCCACCGGACCTGCACGGCCACGTCTTCGTCGCCGGCCCCAGCGTGTCCGAGGGCTCACCGGCGCTGGCCTCGGATGGGTTGGTGCTGCGGCTCGACTTCGACGGGGCCCGCGCGACGTTCAGCTCCTCCATCATGGAGACGCCGTCGTACGTGGCGCGCGAGCCGGTCAACGAGGGCCAGACGTCGCGAGGGCCGCTCACGCGCTACCTCAATCAGTTCCGCGAGACCACGCTGTCGGACGTGTCCATCGCCCTGGGCGCGCAGGAGGCCCCCAACACGGCGCCCTTCCTGGTGCAGGGCGAGAACATGATGCTGGTGACGACGGACGCGGGGCGTCCGTGGGCCATCCATCCGATGACGTTGGAGGCGTACACGCCGCTGGGCTACCTGCGCGAGTGGAAGCCGGCCATCGGCACCCCGTGGGCCTTCCCGCTGCTGCAGAGCACCGCGCACCCCGCCTTCGCGTTCGAGCACCCGGTGGCCCTCTCCGAGGCGCCGGGCGCAGGGCAGAAGCCGCGCCTGTTCCTGACGAATCACGCGCCCAAGTGGCCGCTCGGGGAGGGCTGGACGCACCTGGTGAGCTGGGACACGTGGGAGAACCGGCTGCACCACTGGTCGCTCATCGACGCGGCCACGGGCAAGCCGGTGGTGACGCAGTCGCTGCATCAGATCGCCGTCACGCGCGACTACGTCGTCCTGCTGGACAGCAACTTCCCGGTCAACTTCTGGAGCATCGCGGTGCAGTCCGCGCTGCCAGGCATGACGCGGCTGCAGCGGCTGGTGAGCCGACTGACGTCCGAGCCGGCCTATCCGCAGGCGGTGTTCTGGGTGGTGAAGCGCTCGGACCTGCGCCCCTCGCCCGGCACGCTGTTGCCCGATGACCCGCCGAGAATCCCCGCGTACCGCTTCCAGTCCGGAGGTGGCGGTCTGCACTTCGCGGCGCGCTACGAGAACCCGAACGACGTCATCACGATTGTCGCGGGGCACTCGCCCACCGAGGACCTCTCCCACACCATCCGGGAGGGGGACCTGCTCATCAACGGGAACCGGGCCCAGGCGTACCAGGAGGGCATGCCCACCGCGGTGCCAGTGACACGCAGCTCGCTGGGCGTGCACCACATCGACATGCGCCGGCGGACCATCGAGTCGAAGCTGCACTCGCACGATGACTACACGTGGGGGCTCACCGTCTTCTCCAACACGGGCCTCATCAACGGCGAGCTCGAGACGAACCTGAGGCTGTACCTGGACGAGGTTCCGCGAGAGCCGCCTCCCGGGGGGGAGCCTCCCGGTGGCATCAACTGGGGCATTCCGGAGGACGAGCTCGCCATCTACTTCAACTCGGACGGCTTCGCGGCGGACATGGTCCCCGAGTTCATCTACCAGATGTACAAGCCCATCGTCGGAGACCGGGAGGGCTTGCCCATCCGCGAGGGCCGGGCCGCGAGCTTCTTCAAGTTCTTCATCAACTCCGGCCGCTTCGATGGCTACGTGCTGCCCACCGGCTGGTTCGGCTTCGCGCCGCAGTTCGTGCCCAGCATCAAGCTGCCGATGGTGCCGTACTGGAAGGGCTACGTCGTGGCGCTGGTGGTGTCGGACCCCACGCCGAACCTGCCGCCGGACTCGACGGGGGACGAGGTGTGGATCTTCGACTCGGAGGACATCGCCAAGGGCCCCATCTGCCGGCTGGGGAGCAAGAACTTCGACATCGGCATGACGCTGCACACGACGTATCTGCCACCGGGCCTGGGGGACATCCTCGACGGGCACGTGCCGAACGACCCGCCCTACTGCGTGGACGTTCGCGAGGACTACGACGTGAGCCAGATGCAGAAGAACTACGAGAACTGGCTGCCGGGCCTGTTCCCCCGCGTACCGCGCGCCCTCTTCGCGCCGTGGAGGCTGGGCGTGCGCTGGGTGCTCAACTTCCCGAAGCTGCGCGAGGTGTTCGAGAACGACGTGTACCCGCGCTTCACGATGAAGCCGCGCCGGAAGTAGCGGCACGACGACGATAGGGGTGCCTCGGGGACACGTGTGGTCTCCGAGGCATGGGCTCGCGCGAGTCAGTCACCTGCCATGACCGCGCGGGTCGCCTCCTCGAAGTAGGCGTCCGGCACGGAGGCGAGGACCTCGTCCTTCCCGCCCTCAATCCAGGTCCACCGCGCGCCCAACTTCGTGACCAGTCCGAGCGTCCCGCCGCGGAGCCTCGCGACGAAGTGCTTCGCGGTTCCCTTGCCGCCGTCTCCTCGCCACAGGACCTCCTCGAGGTCTGGAGGAGGACGGCCCGCGAGCAGCGGTGCGATGGTGGCCTGGCACTCCATCCGGAGGAGGCGTGCATCCAGCTCCACGAGCAGCTCCCGCACGCTCAGCCCCGCGCGCACGGGCTCCTCGTCGAGGTAATCCACGACACGGGCCACCGAGGCGGTGAGGTGCACGAAGGTGTCCTTGCCGCGACACAGCGCCGCCGCAGCGCCGGCTGTCCGCCGGGCCACCGCGAGCGCCTCCGACTCCTTGGCCTCGGAGCGCGAGTCCGCGATGAGCGCGTGATAGGCGCGCCCCGCCTTGCTCGTCAGCTTCTTGTCGTGCCCCAGTGAGATCGATTCTTGTGGCGTGAGGCGCAGCGGCTTCGCCAGGAAGTCACGCACGCGTTCGACGATGCGGTGCGCGACGGCCTCCTCGAAGCGGTCCGCGAGGAACGGCGACACGAGGGAGGAGAACCACAACCCCAGCTCCACCTGCCCCGCCGCCGGACACACGGGACGCGGACCGCCCAGCGCCCACCGAATCGCGGGCCGGTCCTCGGGCTTCGCCGCCAGGATCGCGGCCTTGAGGATGACGTGACAGCGCTCGAGTCCCTCGACTTCCGCCATGTCCATTCACCTCCGCGCGGCATGGGCCATGACACGCATCGCCCGGGTCCTCATGCAGCCCACCTTCTCCCCGCGACATCTCAGCGGCCAGAGGGGTCGTGCCGCGCGCGGAGACCTCACCCGCTCGGCCTCGCTCACCGATTCCTCGGGACACCACACGCCATGGCGAGCCCGCACCCGAGGCTCACGCCTCCGCCATCACCGTATCGACGATCTTCGCCGAGCACAGCACCGCGGGCAGGCCCGCGCCGGGATGTGTCCCCGCGCCGACGAGATACAGCCGGTCCACGTCCTCGCTCTTCGCCTGCGCCCTCAAGAACGTCGTCTGCAACAGCGTGGGCGCGAAGCTGAACGCCGCGCCCCGGAACGAGCGCAGGTCATCCCGGAAGTCCTCGGGCGTGAACACCCGCGACGTCACCAGCTCGGACTCCAGCCCCGGCAACACCGTGCGCGACAGTCGCTCCGCCAACATGCGACGGAACGTCTCCGCCCTCGCCTTCCAGTTCGAGCCCTCGCCCAGGTGCGGCACCGGCGCCAGGACATAGAACGCATCGTGCCCCGGTGGCGCCAGCCCCGCGTCCGTCGCGGTGGGCCGGTGCAAGTACAGCAACGGGTCCTGCGACGGCTGACCCGAGCCCGACAGTCCCGAGAACATGCCTCGGAAATCCCGACCGAACAGCAGCGTGTGGTGCGCGACCTCGGGGTACTGGCGCCGTGTGCCGAAGTACCAGAGGAACACGCTCATCGAGTAACGGGCCTGCTGGATGCGGTCATCCGTCCAGTGGCTGCGCACGTGACGTGGGAGCAGGTACCGGTACGTCCACGCCGCGTCCGCGTTGGACACCACCGCCTCGGCGGGGAGCCACGCGCCCGAGCCCACTCGGACCCCCGTGGCTTTTCGCCCCTCCACGGTGATTTCCGACACCTCGCTGTCGTAGCGGACCTCGCCGCCCAGCGACTCCAGCAGCGACACGAGCCCCCTCACCAGCGCGCCCGTTCCCCCCACGGGGAAGAATCCACCCCAGCGCCGCTCGACGAACTGGATGGACGTGTACACCGCGCTCGCGGCCGAGAACGGACTGCCGCCAATGAGCAGCGGATGGAAGCTCAGCGCCTGCCGGAGCCGCTCGTCCTTCACGTGCCGCGACACCAGACCGTACATCGTCCGGAAGGCCTCGTCGCGAACCAGCGCCGCGGTGAAGGGCGCCAGGCTCAGCACGTGCGGCACGGGCGCGCTCATCAGCGGACCGATGCCCGCCTCGTACATCCGCTCCACTCGGGCGGACAGCGCCAGATAGCCCGCCTCGTCCCCGGGCGAGACGCTCCGTACGGACTCGAGCATCCGCTCCCGGTCCGTGTGGTAGTCGAACGTGAAGCCGTCCGGGAAACGCATCCGGTAGAGCGGCGTCACCGGCCGCAGTTCGACGTGCTCGGAGAGCTTCCGCCCCGCGAGCGTCCAGAGTTCCTCCAACAGGTGCGGACAGGTGATGACCGTGGGGCCCGCGTCGAAGGTGAAACCGTCCTGCTGGAAGGCATGGGCGCGCCCCCCCGGGACGGCGCGACGCTCGAGGACGGTGACTCGCCAGCCTCGCGCGGCCAGTCGCACCGCCGCCGCGAGCCCTCCGAAACCACTGCCGATGACGAGGACGCGCCTGCCGTCCCGCCGTGTGTCCTGTTCCACCCTGGCCGTCGCTCGCATCACCGTGGAGGTTGCATGGCACACCCGGCCCGAGACCACCACTGTGGTGAGCAGGCAGCCGCCCCGTGAAGTGGGCCCGCTTCGGTTGCGAGCCGCGGGCGGGCGCAGCTAGCCTGCCGGCCCCAAGGGGGGTGCCGCGCCCCTGCGCGCACGGGTTGAGCAATGATTGATGTCCCTGGCTACCGAAGCGACAGAGCGCTCTCCAGCTCCGGCTCCTTCCAGCTCGTTCGCGCCACCCGCGCCAACGATGGAGCCACCGTCAACCTCAAGCTCGCGGAGCCCTCGCGCACCGGAGCCCTCACGCAGCGGCTCCGGCACGAATTCGAGCTGACCCATCCGCTGCGCCTCGACGGCGTCCTCCACCCGCTCGCCCTGGAGGAGTCGCGTCCCGGCATGTCCGTGCTCGTGCTCGAGGGCTTCGGCGAGACGACGCTCGCCCAGCGCCTGGCCGTGGGCCGGATGGAGGTCCTCGCGGGCTGCCGGCTCGCCGTCTCGCTCGCGCGCGCCGTGGGCCAGCTCCACGCCGCCGGCATTTTGCATCGAGACCTGCAACCCGCGTCCGTGCTCGTGGGCGTGGACGGCGTGTCCGTGAAGCTGACCGGGCTCACCCTCGCCACGCGGCGCGCCCGCGCGGAGGTGGCCCCCGTCGCTCCGGACCGGCTCGAGGGCACGCTCGAGTACCTGTCCCCCGAGGGCACCGGCCGCACGCATCGCAGCGTCGACTCCCGCAGCGACTTCTATTCGCTCGGGGTCATGCTGTTCGAGCTGTTCACCGGCCGCCGTCCCTTCGCGGACACCGACGCGCTGGGGCTCGTCCACGCGCACGTCGCGCTGCCTCCGCCGCTGCCCCAGTCCCTGGTGCCGGAGCTGCCGCGCACGCTGTCCGCCCTCATCCTCAAGCTGCTCGCCAAGTCCCCCGAGGACCGCTACCAGAGCGCCTACGGACTGGTGGTCGACCTGCAGCGCTGCCTCGATGGTCTGGAGACGGGCGACGGCGTGCCCGACTTCGAGCTGGGCACCAAGGACGTCCCCGAGCGCTTCGCCGTCCCCGAACGACTCTATGGCCGGGCCCCGCAACAGGCCGCGCTGCGCGACGCCTTCGAGCGGGCCGCCGCGGGGCGCTCCGGCTTCGTGCTCGTCACCGGCGCGGCCGGCATGGGCAAGTCCGCGCTCACCGGCACGCTCAAGCGCCCCGTGTCGGAGAAGCACGGCCTGTTCGTGCGCGGCAAGTACGACCAGCTCCTGCGCGACACGCCCTACTCCGGCATCTTCGAGGCGTTCCGCGAGGTCGCCCGCAGCCTGCTCGGAGAGGAGCGCCTGGACCTGTGGCGTCAGCGCCTGCTGGAGGCGCTGGGCGGCATGGGCCAGCTCGTCGTGGACGCGGTGCCGCGCCTGGGACTGGTGTTGGGAGAGCAACCGCCCGTGGCCGAGCTGGACCCGGCCGAGTCGGAGCTGCGCTTCCAGCTGGTGCTGCGCAAGCTGGTGAGCGTCCTCGCCACGCCCGAGCATCCGTTCGTCATCGTGCTGGATGATCTGCAGTGGGCGGACAGCGCGAGCCTCCAGTTCCTGCGCCAGCTCCTGACGGACCGGGAGCTGGGCAACCTGCTCGTGGTCGCCGCGTGCCGCACCGAGGTCCTCGACGCCGAGCACCCCGTCGAGGGGCTCACCCAGGCCCTGCGTGACGCGGGGACGCCCGTGCAGCGCATCGACCTGGAGCCCCTGTCCCCCGAGCAGCTGTCGCGCCTGGTGGCGGACGTCTTCCCGGCGGCGGCGGGGCAGCCCGACACACAGCTCGACGCGGTGGTGCTGTCGCTGACGGAGGGCAACCCCTTCTTCGCGGTGCAGCTGCTGCGCGCCTTCTACGAGCGCGGTCTGGTGCGCTTCGACGCGGAGGGCGGAGGCTTCCGGTGGGATGGCGGAGCCCTGCGTGGACAGGACTTCAGCGACGGCGTGGTGGCGCTGCTCACCGCGCGCATCCGGGAGCTGAGTCAGGGCGCCCAGGCGCTGCTGCCCGTGGCCGCCGCACTCGGTCATGCCTTCACGTTGCGCAACCTCGCCACGGTGCTGGAGCGCACGCCCGAGCAGACGGCGGCGGTGCTGGACGAGGTCCTCCGCGCGGGCCTGGTCGCGCCCGTGGGCGAGCGGCTCACGGACACCGAGCCCTCCGACAGCTTCCAGTTCGCGCATGACCGCGTCCAACAGGCCGCGTTGGAGCTGACGCCGCCGGAGCAGCACCCGGAGGTCCATGCCCGCATCGGTCGGTTGCTGCTGCGCCACACGCCGCCCGAGCTGATGGACGAGCAGCTCGCGGACATCGTCAGCCACTTCCACCTGGCGCTGCCCGTGCTGAAGGACGCGCAGGAGCGGCACCGGGTGGCGGCCCTGGACCTGCGCGCGGGTCGCGGCGCCAAGTCGCGCGGCGCGTGGTCCGCGGCGCTGCGGCTGCTGACGACGGGCCGTCAGCTGCTCGGAGACGACGGCTGGAGCGCCAACCGCGCGCTCGCGTTCGACCTGCACGTCGAGGCGGCCGAGGCCGCGTACCTCGCGGCGGACTTCGAGCAGATGGAGCGGCTGGCCAGCGCCGCCCTGGACCACGCGCAGGACCGACTGGAGCAGGTGCGCGTGCACCTGGTGCGCATCCAGTGCCACTCGCACCGGGGCGAGCACGAGCGCGCGGTGGACCTGGGCCTGGAGGTGCTCGGCATGCTGGGCCAGCACCTGCCCGCGCGTCCCATCCAGGCGCACGTGCTGGCGGGCGTCGCGAAGACGAAGGTGCTGCTGGGCCTGCGCAAGCCCGAGGACCTGGAGTCGCTCCCCGAGCTGAGAGACCCACTGCTCGTCGCGACGCTACGGGTGATGATGAAGCTGGCCACGGCCGCGTTCATGGCCCGTCCCCTGCTCTTCCCGCTCGTGGTCCTGCGAAACCTCCAGCTCACCATCCGCCACGGCGCCACGGGCACGGCCGCGTTCGGCTACGTGGGCTACGGGTTGATGCTCAGCGTCCACCTGGGCAACCCCGAGGAGGGCTATCGCTACGGCCGGCTCGCGCTGAAGACGCTGGACCGCTTCGGCGCGGAGAGCCTGCGCTCGATGGTGCACTTCGTCTTCAACCTCTTCATCCGCCACTGGAAGGAGCCGCTGGCCACGTGCCTGGATGACTTCTTCGCCGGCGCGAGCAAGGGCCAGGAGACGGGCGACATCGAGTACTTCGCGTACAACGCGAGCGCGGGCTGCGCGGTGTCCCTCATCGGACGCGACGGGCTCCTGGAGCACGGCTCCCGCGTCGACCGCTTCCGCGACGCCCTCGCGAGCCACCGACACCAGAACGTGCCGTTCCTCCAGTACACGCGGCACACGCTCGACGTGCTCACCGGCGCGTTCTCGGGCGACGTCGAGGCACGGGAGCGGGACATCGTCGCGCCGTACCACCAGGCCGGCTATTCCAACGGCATCGCCACGTGCGAAGTCATGCGCACCATGCGCCGCTGGCTGTGGCGCGACGCGAGGGGCTCCCTCGAGAGCGCGGCCGCGGTGGACGCTCGCGCGGAGCTCATCACCGGGCAGATCTACCTGCCCTGGTACAAGTTCTTCCAGGGCCTGGCCCTGCTGGAGCTGCACACCTCCCGAGGACCGCTGGAGCGCCTGCGCGCATCCCGCACCATCGACGCGCTCCGCAAGCAGATGCGCGGCTGGGCTCGCATCGCCCCGATGAACTACGCCGCGCGCGCGGAGCTGCTCGACGCGGAGCGCGCCCGGGTGGATGGCAAGCCCACCGAGGCCGCGGATGGCTATGACCGGGCCATCCGGCTCGCGCGCGAGCACGGCCTGTCACTCGACGAGGCGGTCGGCTGCGAGCTGGCGGCGAGATTCCACCTGGACCAGCGCCGCGAGCGCGTGGCCCATGGTTACCTGGGAGACTCCCGCGCTGCGTACCTGCGTTGGGGCGCGCGCGCGGTGGCCACGCGGCTGGAGCGCGAGTACCCGCACCTGCTCCCCTCCACCCCCGAGCCCGTTCGGGCCGAGGAGTCGGCGGGCACGCCGCTGGCCTCGCTGGACCTGGAGTCGGTGCTCAAGACGGCGCGCGCGCTGTCCGGCGAAATCGTCCTGGACAAGCTGCTGCGCAAGTTGATGACGCTGCTCATCGAGAACGCGGGCGCGCGGCGCGGCTTCCTCATCCTCATGCGGCCCGAGGGGCTCTACATCGAGGCCGAGGGCTCGGTGGACGGCGCGCGGGTGCTGCTGGACCAGGGCGTGCCGGTGGAGTCCTCCACCGCGCTGCCGGCCTCCATCGTCCACTACGTGGTGCGCACCGGCGAGACGGTCATCCTGGACGACGCGGCGACGGAGGAGCCCTTCTCCGAGGACCCGTACGTGCGCACCGCGCATCCCAAGTCCGTGCTGTGCAGCCCGCTGCTCAAGCAGGGCTCGCTCACGGGCGTGCTCTACCTGGAGAACGACGCCACGCGCGGGGCCTTCACCCCCGAGCGACTGGAGGTCCTCCGCCTCCTGTCCTTCCAGGCCGCCATCTCCCTGGAGAACGCCGGGCTGTACGCGAGCCTGGAGGAGTACAGCCACACGCTGGAGCGCCGCGTGGACGAGCGCACCGCGGAGCTGCAGAGCAAGAACGTGGAGCTGGCCGAGACGCTCACCCGCCTCCAGGAGATGCAGCGTCAGCTCGTCGCCCAGGAGAAGCTGGCGTCGCTGGGCGCCCTCACCGCGGGCATCGCGCACGAGCTGCAGAACCCGCTCAACTTCGTGAACAACTTCTCGGAGCTGTCCACGCGGCTGGCCGCGGAGCTGGACACCACGCTGCGCGCCCAGACGGGAAAGCTGGAGTCCACCACCGCCGAGGACATCCTCGAGACGCTGGAGGACCTGAAACAGAACGCCCGGCGCATCCAGACCCACGGGCGGCGCGCCTCGGACATCATCAAGACGATGCTGCGGCACTCCCGCCGCTCCGAGGGCTCGCGCACCCGCGTGGACCTGAACGTGCTGATTCGCGACAGCGTCAACCTGGCGGTCCAGGGCCTGCGCGTGCGCGAGGGCGCGGCCGCGGTGGAGACGGAGACGGAGCTGGACCCGGGCGTGGGCACCGTCGTGGTGGTGGCCGGAGACATCAGCCGGCTCATCATCAACATCCTCGACAACGCCTTCTACGCGACGCTGGCGAAGCGCCGCGGCGAGGGCGAGGCCTTCGTGCCCCGCATCCAGGTCTCCACCCGGCGGCTCGCCGCGCGCGTGGAGCTCCGGGTGCGGGACAACGGGCCGGGCATCCCCCTGGAGATTCGCGAGAAGCTCTTCGACCCGTTCTTCACCACCAAGCCCGCGGGCTCCGGCACGGGCCTGGGCCTGTCCCTGGTCCACGACATCGTCCAGGAGCACCAGGGCGAAATCCGGGTGGAGAGCGTCGTCGGCGAGTACTCCGAGTTCGTCATCTCCCTGCCGTCGATGCTGCCCACGACGGCCGCCGCGTAACGGGCGCCGGACATGACTCGGCCCCTGCCTCCCGTGAGGGAAGGAGGGGCCGGAGGGACGGCTCGTCAGGAGGAGAAGCCCGGCGCTAGGCCGTCTTCTTCTCCTTCTCCATCACGAGCTGCGGAGGCTCGTGGCGGGTGATGACCGTCTCGGTGATCTTGCACTCCTTGACGCCCTCGCGGAACGGCACGTCGTACATGATCTCCAGCATGGCGTCCTCGAGGATGGCGCGCAGGCCGCGCGCTCCGGAGTGACGGCGCATCGCCTCGCGGGCGATGGCGCGCAGCGCCTCCTTCGTGAAGGTGAGCTTCACCTTCTCCATCTCGAAGAGCTTCTGGTACTGCTTCACCAGCGCGTTCTTCGGCTGGGCGAGGATGATGACCAGGTCCTCTTCCTTCAAATCGTTCAGCGTGGCGATCATCGGCAGACGACCGATGAACTCGGGAATCATCCCGAACTTCATCAGGTCCTCCGGCTCCGTCAGCGCGAGCAATTCGCCCACGCTGCGCTCCTCGCGGTGGGTGATCTTCGCGCCGAAGCCCAGGCCCTTCTCGCCCACGCGGCGCTTGATGACGCCGTCGATGCCGTGGAACGCGCCGCCGCAGATGAACAGGATGTTCGTCGTGTCGACCTGGACGTACTCCTGCTGGTTGTACTTCTTGCCACCCCGCGGGGTGACGTTGGCGCGCGTGCCCTCGATGATCTTCAAGAGCGCCTGCTGCACGCCCTCGCCACCGACGTCGCGGGTGGCGCTGGGCATGTCACCCTTGCGGGCGATCTTGTCGATCTCGTCGATGTAGACGATGCCGCGCGCCGCCTTCTCCACGTCGTAATCGGCGTTGTGGAGCAGGTTCTGGATGATGTTCTCGACGTCCTCACCCACGTAGCCGGCCTCGGTGAGGCTGGTGGCATCCGCGATGGTGAACGGGACGTTGAGGAAGCGCGCCAGCGACTGGGCGAGCAGCGTCTTGCCCGAGCCCGTGGGGCCGATGAGCAGGATGTTGCTCTTGCTCAGCTCCACCTCCTCGCCCGAGGGACTCTTCACGCCAGGGCGCGGTCGGGACGTGGGCTTCTTCTGATAGATGCGCTTGTAGTGGTTGTAGACCGCTACCGACAGGACCTTCTTCGCCTGGTCCTGACCGATGACGTAGTCGTCGAGGAACGCCTTGATCTCCGAAGGCGTCGGCAAGCTGACCTGGGGCTTGCCCTCCTCTCGCTCGTTCTCGTCCGCGATGATGTCGTTGCAGAGCTTGATGCACTCATCGCAGATGTAGACCGTCGGTCCCGCGATGAGCTTGCGGACCTCGCGCTGCGATTTTCCGCAGAACGAGCAGGACAGGTTGACGTGGTGCTCCTTCTTCACTGCCGCCTCCGAGTTCGCCGACCCCAGACTTGCCGGAGCCACTTCGCCGTCCACCGCTCCCCTACCTACACGGCCTGCCCACGTCTCGAACAGCCGTCAGGCCCACCTACACCGGGGCCCTGAACCACTATAGGGCCCTGTCCCTTGGGCAGGAAGCCCAACGGTGCGGGCCCGTTACGGACCGTACAGCGTCCGCAACGGGTGAGCGTTCAGTAACAGCGGCTCAGGCGTCCGTCACGCCCGAGGCGAGCTCCTCCACGTCATCCGCCAGGGCGGCCGCCCGCTCGGCGACAGCGTTCGGAATCTTGCGGCACCCCGCCAGCTCGCTGGCGAGCTTCCGGGCCATGGACGCCAGCTTGCGCACCTGGAGGCTCTCGGGGGGAGGCTCGGGCGGCGGCCGGGGGAAGCGCTCCGTGAACTCCTTCTTGAGCTCCGTCGGGTTCTTCTCCGGGCTCCAGATGCTGTCACGCAGGGACTTGTATTCAGTGGGAGACAACTGGCCCCGCTCCTCGGCGTCGGCCAGCACTTCGATGACCTCGAAGGCGGGCGCCTTCTCCGGGAACTCCTGGGCCCGCAGCTCCTCCTCGGGCTCGTGCTTGGCCAGGAAGCTGAAGGAGCGGGTGAGCTTGAGGGCCGTCTGCTTCTTGATGTGCAGTTCCTTGAGGCAGTAGGCCTCGAAGGTGGGATAGCCCCACTCCTCGAACTTCGCCTCATCCCGGACGGTGACGAGCAGCTTGCCCAGCTCGGCCCAGGTGGACTTGAAGCGTTTGGCGGCGACCAGCACGGTGTGACGGAAGGTCCCCGGCGGCACGCTCAGCGCCTTCTTCGCGATTTCGGTCTCGGCAACGGATGCGGCGGACATGGCCCCGGTATGGGGCATGCCCGTGGGGTGGGCAAGAAAGTGACCCTAGCCCCGCTTGCCGATGTTGAACGACAGGCCGACGGTCGCCCGCTCTCCCTCGTAGGCCCGGAACGGCCACTTCTGCAGCTCCGTCAGCAGGCACTCGTAGAGCGGGCCCTTCTTGAACTGGGGGTTGTCCACCCAGAGCTTGTTGACCTTGCCGTCGTTGCCGATGACGAACTCGAGCGGAATCTTCGCGGCGAGCCCCGGGCTGCGCTCGGCCTCTTCCTTGAAGCACTTGAAGAGCGTGGACTTGTTGCCCGCCACGACGCGGTTGATGGCGGACTGGTCGAACTGCTGCGCCACCTCCATGCCGTCCGGGTCCGTGCCCACGCTGCCCGCGGGGCGCGGCGGCCGGCGCTCGTCGGTCCGGGACGTGGAGGCCACGGCGGTGGGCTTGCCGGTGGAGGCGCCCGTGGGCCTGGTGCCCGCCGGGGTGCCGGGCTTCGCGGCGCCCTGCGTCGGGTAGTCGAAGAGCTCCTCGTCGTCCTGTCGGGCCTGGGCCACGCGGATGACGGGGGCCTCCATCTCGATGCCCTCGAACTCGTCCTCACCGAACCAGCCGTGCACCGCGGCGTTGCGCGCCACGTAGATGCCAGCGGAGCCGAGCACCAGCGCCAGGCCCGCGGCCACGCCGCCGAGCACCAGCACCCGCTTGTGGTTCTTCTCCCGCTCCACCAGGACGGCCGCATCCACGCGGGCGCGCGCCTCCGAGAGCGCGACGTGGACCTTGAAGGGCTCCACCTCGCGCATCGGGTGGAAGTCCCGCTCACCGGCCAGGGCCAGCGGCGACTCGGGGGTCAGCTCTCCCAGCTTGAGCTTCTCCACGATGGCCGAGCCGCTGACAGGTCCGAGGACCAGGTCACCATGTCGGAAGAGCCACTGCCCATCCACGTCCGCCGCGAGTTCTTGTCCAGCCGCCATTTCGCGCGCGATTATCCCGTGTAACCCCGCGACCTCGCAACGCCGTGCTCACTTCGACCTCCAAGCGGATTCCCGTCGCACTGTGGATCTGGTACCGCGGCGGAAACTTCCGCGGCTTCCAGCGCCAGGTAGAGGGCCCCACCGTCCAGGAGGCGCTCGAGACGGGCCTGCGGGCGGTGGGCGTCCCAGCCTCGGTGATGCCCTCGGGGCGGACGGACCGGGGGGTCCACGCCCGGATGCAGGTGGTGAGCGTGCGGCTGGAGGCGGGGGATTCGCCCGAGTCGCTGGCCCGCAGGCTCCCGGAGCACCTGCCGCCGGGGCTCGGGCTGTGCCTGGTCCGCCGACCCCAGGGCTTCCATGCCCAGTGGAGCGCCAGCGGCAAGGCGTACCGGTACCGGCTGCGGTTGGGGGGCCCTCAGACGGAGGACTGGGCACCCTACTCGCTCGACGTGCCGGGTGAGCCGGGGCTCTTGGGACGAGGGAGCGGCGTGACGCCCGAGCGGGTGGCGGAGCTGCTCGCCAGGGCCCAGGGCACGCGGGACTTCATCGCCTTCCATGAGAAGTCCAGTCCCCAGAAGCCGCGCACGCTGGAGTCCGCCACCCTGCACGAGCGGGGCGGAGGGCTGTACGAAGTACGGTTGGTGGGGGACGGCTTTGCTCGCTACCAGGTGCGCTACCTGGTGGGTGGCGCGCTGAAGGTGGCGGCGGGGCTGTTGCCGGAGGAAGCGTGGCACGCGGCCCTGGAGACGGGGACGGCCATGGAGGGCTTCAAGGCGCCCGCTCACGGCCTGATGCTCTGGGAGGTCCACTACCCTCCGAAGGTGGATCCCTTCACCGCCCCAGAGCGTCTCCAACCTCCGGGGTTGCCGCCGGAGTCACCCTTCTCGGAGTGACACGGGGCGGATCCACGAGCAGCCGTCAATCGACGAGCCGCTCCTCGTACTTCGCCAGCAGATCCGAGATGGCTTCCCGGAGGTACTCGCTCTGGCGGATGCGCGTGGAGCGCGACAGCTCCTTCAGGGCGTCGAGCTTCTCGCGGTTCAGCCGGAAGACCACTGAGGTGAGGCGGGGATTCAGTTCCAAGTGCGCAACCTCCTACAGATGCACACACCATCTCACAGCCCTTTCTGATCGCAAGATTTTCACTCGGATCCGCTGACCGGGAAGATCCACTGCAACCCGGTGAAGCCCTCGGCGTCGGCGCGCAGTCCGGATCCGAACCCGAGCGTGAGCCCGAGCCCCCCGTACACCGCGAGCCGCTCCGAGAAGGTGTGTCGCAAACCGAAAGCTACGCGAGGCCCCACCCACGGCCCAGAAAACGGCCGCACGACGGCGCCGAGATCCACGAAGGACTGCCACGCCTCCATCCCGAAGACGCTCCGGAAGCCCCCCACCACCGAGAGATCCGGCCCCCGGAGGCTCCCGCGGATCAACACGAAGACCTCGTCCCCTCCGTACCCCACCGTCAGACTGGCCCCCAGATCCAGCTGGGCATCCAGTCCGTGCACCACGTCCGCGTCCGACTCGCCGATCAGCTCCGTGTAGGACAACCCCGGTCCGAGGATCAGCGAGAAGGAGCGTCGGTCCCGGTACGGTGAGTCCACGTACTCGGCGGCGTAGGACGCGCCAGGGGTGAGCGTCAGGAGCACCACGCCCGTGGCGCCCGTCAGCCAGGAGGACCGCCCGCGCCTCGAAGACCGCTCGACCGTCATGATCTGCTCCGGGGATCCAGCAGCCTTGGGTGCCGGGCGGAGATGGGAGTCCGGGATCAGCTCACCACGGGCAGCGCGAAGCTCGGGGCTCCCGGCGTCGTGGGCTTCGTCACGCCAGCGGCCTCGTTCATCCGGCCCGAGCGGAACGGCTCCAGATCCAACGCCACGAACTTGAACCCCAGCGCCAGGAAGGCGGAGTTGATCCGCTGGCGCACGTCCGCCGCGAGGAAGCGCTCGTACTCCTCCGCCGCCACCTCCAGCCGCGCCACCTCGCCGTGGTAGCGCACGCGGAACTGGCGGAAGCCCAGCTTGCGCAGCTCCGACTCCGCTGAGGCGATCTGCAGCAGGCGCTCGCGCGTCACCGACGTCCCATAGGGGATTCGCGACGCCAGGCACGCCATCTGCGGCTTGTCCCAGGTGGGCAGCCCCAGCGCCTGGCTCCACGCGCGGATCTCCTCCTTCGTCAGGCACGCCGCGGCCAGCGGAGACTCGACGGCGTGCTCCCGCGCGGCCTTGTGCCCCGGGCGGTGGTCCTTGAAGTCGTCCGCGTTGAAGCCGTCCAGCACCACCGCCAGCCCCAACTCCTGGCGCCGCGCCTCGCAGAGGTCGTACAGCTCCGTCTTGCAGAAGTAGCACCGGTTGGTGGGGTTGGCGGCGTACGACGGGTTGGCCAGCTCGTTGCTGCTCACCACCACGTGCCGGGCGCCCAGCTTCGTCGCCAGCGCCCTCGCCTCCTCCGCCTCCTCGGGCGCCACGGACGCCGACAGCGCCGTCAGCGCCAGCGCCTTCTCGCCCAGCTCCTCCACGGCGATCTTCAACACGAAGGTGGAGTCGACGCCGCCCGAGAACGCCACCAGCGCGCTGCCGTGGGTGCGCAGCGCGGCCCTCATGGCCTCGAGCTTGGGGCGCGACGACTCACACAGGGCTTGGATTCGCTCGGGGCTCAGCATGCTGGACTCCTAAAACGGAAGGGCCCCGGATTGCACGCGCATCGCGCGGCAACCTGGAGCCCTTGTCATGGACACTGACGGGGCCGGATGCCGGCCCCCTTGCTCAGCGTGCCTTGCTCTTCGCCGCCGGCTTCTTCGCGGGGCTGGCGGGCTTGGCGACCCGGGCCGCGCGCGTGGCGGGACGGGACTTGGCGCCCTTGTCCGCCTTCGCGGGCTTGGCCTTCGTCGCGGCGGCCGGCTTCGGCTCCTCCGCGCGACGCGCCTTCGCGCCGCCGTTCTTCTCCGGCTTCTCGGCCTTCTCGCCCTTGGCCGGCAGCGGGTTGGCCTTCATCTTCTTGCCGGTGATGATCTTCAGCTCCTCGGTGGACATGTAGCCGAGGTCCAGGAGCGACTGGAAGATCTTCGCGGCGCCGTCCTCCACCGACTCGACGTCGGAGTGGATGGTGACCTCCGGCGACGTGGGTGGCTCGTACGGCTCGGT
This sequence comes from Myxococcus guangdongensis, assembly GCF_024198255.1. Lineage (NCBI taxonomy): Bacteria > Pseudomonadati > Myxococcota > Myxococcia > Myxococcales > Myxococcaceae > Myxococcus > Myxococcus guangdongensis. The sequence continues at coordinate 150,302 of NZ_JAJVKW010000016.1, read as the reverse complement.
GATCCCGATGAAGTTGGGGATCTCCCCATTGAGCGCCTTCTTGTAGCGGCCCGTGCTGTCGCGCTCGATGAGCTTCTCGGTGGGGCAGTCGACGTAGACCTCCACGTACCGGCCGATGGCGCGACGGTTCTCCTCGCGCTTCGCCTTGTACGGGCTCACGCAGGGCACCAGCGCCGCGACGCCGTTGCGCGTCAGCACGTTCGCCACGAAGCCGAGCCGGCCCGCGATGACATTGCGCTCGTCCTTCGAGTCGCCCAGCCCCGCCCACAGCTCATCGGCGAGTTCACCCTCGTCGAGAATCTCCACGTGACGGCCCACCTGACGGAGCCGCGCCGCGATGTACGCGGCCGTGGTGGTCTTCCCGGTACCGGACATGCCGGTCAGCCAAAGGGTGAATCCAGTGTTGGAGGCCATAAGGATTTTAAACTCCCTGCGTCCGGAGCGCTTCTTGCACGCCGCGTTGGGACGCCGCAGATCCAGAAGATGCGCGTGGTTATAGACGAAAACCCACGCACTTGACAATTCGAGCGCACCTTTCCGCAGGTAGGGGTGACGGGCAGCCAAGTGCCTGCGTCCACTGGGCTTTTTCGTTCTTGCAATGCGGGATTCAAACCTGTCGCGTTCGAAATTCTCCCCCACTCCACTCATACTCACACACGCAGGTGACACAGCCGCGTTGTACGGATGCGATGAGATAGGAAACTCCCGGTAGCAGCGGATGGCCGGTGGGGGCCGCCCAGGCTGCGTCTTCCAGGGAAAAGGTGGGAGGGGCGTCGACATGTGAGTGGAAGACGGCGGTGATCCGCTCACCGTTCGACTCGGCCTGGAGGCACACCTCCAACCACTCGTGGGGTTCGAAGGCATAGGCCACGGTGGGCCTCGGGGACACGTTGCGAAGGGGCAGGACGCGGGCGGAGCCGGACGACGCCAGGATCACGCCGCAGCCCTCCAGCGGGTAGGACGCCTCCAGGTGGCGGAGCAGCGCCGTGCGCACCGGCTCCGGCCAGCGTGGATCCACCCAGGGGCTCACGGCTCGGCGCGAGCGGCGCAGCGTGAGCAGCGGCGCAGCTCCATCTCCTCCAGGCCGCCAGGAGGCACCAGCCAGCGCCCCCCCAGCGAGGGCGCCAGGCCCAGGCGGAGGTTCTGGAAGATCATCGCGCCCAGCGCTCCGAGCGCCACGCCCAACGCGCCATCCGGCGGCGAGCCCAGGTGCCGCACCGTCTCGCCGAAGCACCACACACAGCCCTCGCTGCCGCGGAACACGACGCCGGCCCGGGCGCCGTCGCCGCAGAGGGCCACCCAGGGGGCCTCGCCGCTCCAGGCCGTGGGCAGCTCCGCCAGCAGGCCGCCCCGGCGCTCGGGGTTCGCGGCGTCCGGGTTCAGCGCGGGGACCTCGCGGGCCAGGGTCTCCGGGACAGGCTGTCCCACGTCCCGGGCCGACACCAGGAAGCCGGGAGCCCACGGGCCCAGGGTCAACGAGCCCACGCCCGCGACCGGCGTACCGCCGCCCACCAGGTACGCCGCCGCCGTCATGCCCGAGGCGCCCGTGGCATCCACGCGCGTGGGGCCGGTGAGGAGCGCTTCCTGGCCTCGACCGCCGACGTCGCGCAGGAGGATCTGCCGTGAGTAGCGCTGAATCTGATCTTCACGCAGCGACATGCGCCCTCACCCTCCCGCCATCGCGGGGATGAGCGTGAGCCGGTCCGCGTCCTTCACGGGCGTTTCCAGCTCGCGCAGGGCTCGGATGTCATCCTCGTTGAGGAACACGTTGACGTAGCGCCGCACGGCGCCGCGCTCGTCGAGCAGCTTCGCGCCGATACCGGGGTAGCTCGCGTCCAGATTCGCGAGCACCTCGCGCACGGTGGCGCCCGGGACCACCACGTCCGCCTGATTGCGCGTCAGCGCGCGCATCGTCGAGGGAATCCGAATCGTCGCCATGACCCACTCACCTTCCCTGCTTGCGCAGCAGCAACCGATGCGTCCCGTCGTCACGCGCCTCGAGTGACACCACCTCGTGCCCCTCTTCATGCGCGCTGCGGGGGACGTTCTTCAGGGGCTCGGCGCCTCGGAGGAAGACCTCCAGCAGCGCGCCTGGCTCGAGGGCTTCCAGCCGCAGCTTCGTGCGCACGTAGGTCATCGGACAGACCTCGCGCGTGATGTCCAGCGTCGCCGTCGCGTCACCCATACACGCGCCCCGCCTCCGTGAGGGCACGAGCGCCAGTGCCTTCACGATGCGTCGACGTCTTAGGTGATGCCCGAGCGAGCATGAAACCCTCGAGAACGATGTCCCCTGTCGCCGTCGTGCCACCCATGCACGCGTCCCGCTTCCGCGCAGGCTGAACGCCCTCCCACTGCGTCGACACATCACCGGATGCGCGAGCGTGCACGAAGCGTCGCCTCGAGCAGCCGTTCACTCCGGGCCGAGCACGAAACACCGTCGATCCATCGCGACGCCTGTCCCGGCCCGACCCCCACCCGCCCAGGCGGGAACGCAGCCTCGCCCGAACCCGCTCCGCGCGCGCCAGGTTCGGACACGCCTTCACCCTGGCCTCGAATCCGAGCCCGCACACCATCGCCCCCGCGCCGCACAGACTCATCGCGCGCATGCCGAGGCCTCGTCCGGGAAGCTCGGAACGGCGGTGACCTGACACCCCGGGCACTCCTCGGCGCGAGTCACCCGCGTCACGCGCCCGAGCATCGTGCGCCCATCCAACACATGCAGCGCCGTCTCACCCGGCACGCGCCGCGCCGCACCCGCCAGCAGCTCCAGCACGAGCAGCGCCTGCACCGAGCCCACCAGCCCCGCCAGCGAGCCGAGCACCCCCGCCTGCGCGCACGTGGGCACCGAGTCGGGCGGAGGCGGAGCCTCGTAGAGGCAGCGCAGACACGGGCCCCCCGGCTCCACGCGCATCGCCTGGCCCTGCATCCGCAGCACGCCGCCATACACCAGCGGCACGCCCGTCAGCACCGCCACGTCCGAGAGGAAGAACTTCGTCCCCACGCCATCCGTCGCGTCGATGACCGCGTCGTGCGAGCGGAACAGGCCCTCCACGTTGTCCGCGTCCACGCGCTCGGGCAGCACCTCCGTGCTCAGCCCGGGGAACGCCCTGGCGAGCCCCGCCGCGGCGGACTCCGCCTTGTTGCGGCCCACGTCCTCGGCGCGGTGCCACAGCTGCCGGGGCAGGTTCGTCACGTCCACCCGGTCCGGATCCGCCAGCGTCAGGTGGCCGACACCGGCCTGGGCGAGCGCCAGGGAGACGGGGCAACCGAGCCCGCCTGCTCCCACGACGAGCACCCTCGCGCGCTCTATCCGGGACGCGTGGGGAATGCGGGGATGGTGGTGTTCTTCTGGGCCGTGCATCGAATGCTGCTCCGCGAAGGCGGATGCGAATAACGTGCGGACCCCTGCGTCGCATCAGGCGACCGTTGGGCGCAGGCGCCCCTACCAGCTGCCACACATATGAAAAACCTGACCGGCGTGCTCGTCTTTTCCACCACCCTGTTGCTCGTGCTGGGGTGCCACAAGAACACCGGCGAGACCGCCGGCCCCGCGGATGCCGCGTCGCAGCCCTCCGCCGAGGCCACGGCCCCCGCCGAGGCGACGAAGCTCGTCGACAGCGGCTCCACCCTCGAGGCCCCCGCCCCGGGCGTCGAGAAGACCGGGACGGACTCCGGCACGCTCGTCGCCGAGTCCCCCGACGCCTCCACTCCAGCCGCCGGGACGAACGTCAAGGACGCGAACGCTCCCGAGTCCCGCCGCGCCGCGCTCGAGGCGTGCGTGGACCGCTGGCTGAAGAAGCAGAACCTGGACCCGTACGGGAACAAGGAAGGCACCATGTACGCGGGCGGCACGCCCTTGTTCGACGAGCGCACCGGCGAGTCCACGGACCGGATGGAGTTCATCTTCCGCAGCAAGCCCGAGGCCCGCAAGGTCTGCATGCAGCCCTCCTCCCGATGACGGAGGCGCGCGGGACACCCGGCCGCCTTCTCGCTCGCCGAGAAGGTGAACGGACCACCCCAGGGATTCCCGCACACCCGGCGGCTCTCGTAAGCTGCCGGCCCAATGGATTCGAATCTCGCCCTGGGCGAGGAGACCCCGGCCAATGACCTCCGCGCCCGCGTGCGCGAGGTCCTCTCGCGCCGCAAGCTGACGGACAGCGTCTCCACCGAGCAGGCCACCGCGTCCTGGGAGCAGGACCGGTTCGTCGCCCGGGCCCGCGCCCTCTTCTACGCCCGCATGATGTTCCTCACGCTGGGCCTGCTCATCCTGGCGGTGCCCACGTGGAGCGGCTACTTCGGCCTCACCGGAGCGCTCTCCTTCCTGGGCTACTTCACGATGCTGCTCTACAGCGTCGCGAACCTGCTGGTCATCGACCACCCCAAGGCCGGCCGCTGGGTGACGTACACCACGCTGTGCCTGGACCTGGTCATCCTGGTGGTCCTCATCGCCAAGCCCCAGGTGGGCGGCGGCCTGCAGAGCCCGCTGCTCGCCACCCAGCTGCTCTTCACCACGCTGTTCTCCATCCTCTACCCCAAGCCGCTCGCCATCCTCCCGCCGCTGCTCGCGCTGCCGATCACGACGCGGCTGGACCTGCTGCTCAACCGCAACGTGACGGCGGTGGAGCTGCTCACGCTGCTCTGGTACCTGGCGCTCAACTTCATCATCGTCTACGTGCTCGTGTACCTGAACGAGCGCGAGGCTGCGGCCCACCGCGAAGTCGTCGCGCTCCAGGGTGACCTCAAGGAGCTGGCCGTCGTCGAGGAGCGCAACCGCCTGGCGCGGGAGATCCACGACGGCCTGGGCGCGTCGCTCTCCTCCATGATCATCCAGGCGGAGTACATCCTGAACCTCGCGCGCGAGGACGGGCTGCGCGAGGAGATCCGCGAGCTGAAGGCCACCGCGGAGGAGTCCATCGACGAGCTGCGGCGCAACCTCCGGATGATGCGCGAGGACTTCGAGCTGTCACAGGGCCTGGAGGACTACGCCAAGACCTTCCAGGAGCGCACGGGCCTGCCCATCCACTTCGAGCGCACGGGCGCGCAGCGCAAGCTGTCCCCCGACGTGCAGCTGGCCCTCTTCCGGATCCTCCAGGAGTGCCTCTCCAACGCGGTGAAGCACGCCGAGCCGAAGCTCGTGCAGGTGAAGCTCGACTACGGCGAGGACCGCGTGCACCTCATCGTCCACGACGACGGCAAGGGCTTCGACCCGAAGCACACGCCGCGAGGCCACTACGGCCTGCTCAACATGCGCGAGCGCGCCATGAAGCTCGGTGGCCAGCTCATCGTCGATTCGTCACCGGGCTCGGGCGCCCAGGTGGCCTTCTCCCTTCCCTGCCCCCCGACATGACCGGAGCCCCCGTGGACGCCCCGCAGCCTCCCTCCACTCCCGCGCAGCCGCCCATCCGCGTCTTCGTCGTCGAGGACCAGACGAAGATCCTCAAGAACCAGCTGCGCCTCTTCGAGGGTCACCCGGAGATCGACATCGTCGGCACCGCGCTGTCCGGCGAGGCCGCGCTGGAGGACGTGCCCAAGCTGATGCCGGACGTGCTGCTGCTCGACCTGGGCCTGCCGCGCATGAGCGGCATCGACGTCACCCGGGAGATCAAGGCCGTCTACCCGAAGATGGAGATCCTCATCTTCACCATCTTCGACGAGGAGGACAAAGTGCTGGAGGCCGTGAAGGCGGGCGCCTCCGGCTACATGCTCAAGGGCTCCCCGGTCGACAAGATCATCGAGGCCATCAAGGAGGTCCGCGCGGGAGGCACCGTCATCCAGCCCAACCTCGCGCGCAGGCTGTTGCGTCACTTCCGCGTGGAGCCAGACGCCACGCCCGTCCCCTCCGAGCCGCTGGCCACCGCCCCCGCCGCCCCGCGCCCGGAGGCCCCCGCGCCCGCTCCCGCCGGGAGCCCCTCCGCCGAGGAGCCCCTGCTCAAGCCCCTGTCGGACCGCGAGCGCGAAATCCTCCAGCTCATCGCCAAGGGCGTCTCCAACAGCGAGGCCGCCCGGCTCCTCACCCTCAGCAAGGCCACCATCCGCACCCACCTGGAGCACATCTACCGGAAGCTCGAGGTGACCAACCGCGTCGAGGCCGTCACCGAGGGCATCCGCAAGGGCCTCATCTCCGTCTGAGACTCCAGGGCGAGGCCCTGTCCACCAGACGACACAAACAGGACTATCCCACTTAAGCCGCAACTCGCGGGACATGTGGGCCGAGAACCCTCTCGTACGAAGTCATCCGCCTTCGGCGAGAGGGAAAGAGGCCCACCATGCTCAATGTCGGGACGCGCGGTTCGGATGTGACGCGGACGCAGAAGGCGCTGGCCAAGGCGGGCTTCAATCCTGGCGCGGCGGATGGCATCTACGGCAAGCAGACGCAGCAGGCGGTGAAGGCCTTCCAGAAGAAGCACGGGCTGACGCAGGACGGCATCGTGGGCAACAACACGGGCCGCGCGCTGTTCAACTCGCGCAACCAGGACCTGTGGGACGGCAAGCCGGACGGCGTGAAGCCCGGTGGCAACGTGCCGGGCAACTTCCCGGTCAACGGCTCCAACCGACAGAAGCTGGACTTCGCGGCGAACCTGGCGCGGCAGATGGGGCTCACCATCACCTCGACGACGGGTGGGCAGCACACGCCGGGCTCGTACCACTACAAGGGGCGCGCCATCGACGTGGCCGGCAGCCCCTCGAAGATGGCGGCGTTCTATGATCGCCTCGCGGGCAGCAAGCCCACGGAGCTGTTCTACGATCCGCGGGGCGGCATCAAGCACGGCAACAACATCGGCGCCATCGGCGGCCACCGCGACCACGTGCACGTCGCCTACTGATTCGTCGTGACGCCCAGGCCCGGAGTCGAGCAGGACGCTCGGCCCGGGCCTTCGTGCGTCAGGGCCTCGCCGCTCCCGCGGCCTCGATGACCAGGTCCGCGTACCGGTTCACCGGGTCCGCGGGCGACGTGCCATCGCGGAAGTAGAAGGTGTGGTCATCCCACGCGTCGGGCCGGGCGTCGTTGGCGAACATCCACAGCGCGCCGCCGCCCACGCCCACGCCGCGCATGCACTCCAGCCAGCCCCGGTAGAGCGCCCGGCGCTGGGACAAATCCAGGTCCCCCTCGTTGCGAAGGCCCAGCTCGCCCACCAGCAGCGGCTTGCCCAGGCCGTGCGCGATGGCCGCGTGCTCGCGAATCCACCGCGCCCCCGCCTCCGCCGTGCCCGCGCCATCCAGGCCCCACGACTCCGGATAGAAGTGCACCGAGGCGAAGTCGATGTACGGCGACGCCGTGTTGCGCGTGAAGCTGGAGCCCGGCGTGCGCAGCATCGTCGTCCCCACGCGGGACCAGTAGGCGCCGTCGTACCCGTCCGACGAGGGCTCGAACCCCTCCTCCCCCGTGCCCACCAGGTGCCCTGGCGCGCGCTCCTTCACCTCGCGCGCCATCACGTCGACCCACGCGCGCAGCTTCGCGCCCTGCGCGTCCAGTCCCCGGCCACGAGGCTCGTTGAGCAGCTCCCACGCGAGCACCGCGGGGTGGTCGCCGTAGCGGATGCCGTCCTCCGTGTTCACCCGCTCCAGCGTCCTCGCGATGTGCTCCTTGTAGAGCGCCATGACGAGGGGCTCGGTGAAGAAGCGCGGGTCGCCCTGCACCGGGTTCGGCAGCCCCGCCCAGCTCACGTACTGGCGCGTGCCACCGTAGGCATCCCAGTAGTTGCCCAGCGTGAGCACCAACCGGACGCCGTGGACCCGGGCGCGGGCGAGCACCCGGTCCAACCCTCGCAGGGCGACCTCGTCGTACTGGAGCGGCGCTGTCTGGATGGTGCTGTCCCCCACCTTCTCCGGCGCCTCGTTGTGCCCGTTGGTCCTGAGCGCCACCACGCCCATCGCGGCGGCCTTGGCGAACACCTCCTCGACGATGGGCGACTCGGGCAGACCACGGCGCACGTCGCGCGCGGCCTCCTCCTGGAGGAAGTAGGCGTTGAGCACCATGCTCGTCGCGGGCAGGCGACCCAGTCGCTGCGGCGGAGCGCTCCCACAGTCGGCCGCCGCGGCCTCGAGCATCACCGGCTCTCCATCGCCACACGCGCACAGCAGGACGAGGGGCGTGAGACACAGGAGCCAGCGCCGTGAAGACATGGAGCCCATGGTAACGGATGGGCTAGGTTGATGCCCGACATGGAGCTCCGACTCGAAGGCGTGTCCAAGACGTACCCCAACGGTACGCGTGCCTTGCACGACGTCACCCTCACCATCCCTCGCGGGATGTTCGGCCTCCTGGGGCCCAACGGCGCCGGAAAGTCGACGCTCATGCGCTCCATCGCCACGTTGCAGGACGTGGACGGTGGGAGCATGACCTTCGACGGCATCGACGTGCGACGTGAGAAGGACCGGCTGCGCGACGTGCTCGGCTTCCTGCCGCAGGACTTCGGCGTGTACCCGAAGGTGACGGCCTGGGACATGCTGGACCACCTGGCGCAGCTCAAGGGGCTGGCCCAGCGGCGCGCGCGCCATGACGCGGTGAAGGCGCTGCTCACCAAGGTGAACCTGTGGGAGCACCGAGACCGCAGGCTCGGCGGCTTCTCCGGCGGCATGAAGCAGCGCTTCGGAATCGCCCAGGCGCTGCTCGGAGACCCCAAGCTGCTCATCGTCGACGAGCCCACCGCGGGCCTGGACCCCGCCGAGCGCTTCCGCTTCCACAACCTGCTGGCGGAGATCAGCTCGGACGTGGTGGTGCTTCTGTCCACGCACATCGTGTCCGACGTGGCCGACCTCTGTCAGAACATGGCCGTGCTCGCGCAAGGCCGCGTGGTGGCGAGCGGCCATCCGCTGAAGCTGGTGGACCAGCTGCGAGACCGGGTGTGGAAGCGCTTCGTCGCGAGCCAGGAGGAGCTCGACACCCTGTCGAAGCAGCTGGAGGTCATCGCCGTGCGGCGCGTGGCGGGCCAGCGGCTGGTGCACGTGCACGCCCCGAGCGCGCCCGAGGGCTTCGAGGCGGCGAGCCCCGACCTGGAGGACGTCTACTTCCACGCGCTGTCCGGCGCGTCGAAGGCGGCGTGACATGTTCAGCGCACTCGTGACCTTCGAGCTGCGGCGCCGGGTCAAGATGCTGTCGACCTGGGTGTACGCGGCGGTCCTCGCCGGCGCCGGCCTGCTGTTGATGCTGGCCTCCGGCGGTGTCTTCAAGAACTTCAGCGCCGGCTCCGGTTCGGAGCGCGTGCTGGCCAACAGCCCCTACTCGCTCTTCAACTTCATCACCGTGCTGGGCCTGTTCGCGCTGCTCATGGTGGCGGCCGTCTTCGGTCAGGCCGCGTACCAGGACTTCGGCCACGGCACGTGGATGCTCATCTTCACGAAGAACGTGAAGAAGGTGCCGTACCTGCTGGGCCGCTTCCTGGGCGCGTTCATCTTCAGCGCCGTGCTGATGCTGTCCATCATCCCGGGGATGCTGGTGGGCGTCGCCGTCGTGTGGCTCATCGACAAGACGCAACTCGTGCCACACCAGTCATTCGCCTACCTGTGGCCGTACCTGGTGGGGGTCTGGCCCACGCTGTTCTTCGCGGGCACGGTGTTCTTCTCGCTGGCCGCGCTCACCCGACGCATGGCCCCCGTGTACGTGGGCGTCGTGGTGCTGGTGCTCGGCTACCTGGCGCTCAGCTCCGCGATGTCGGACGTGGCCAACCAGCAGCTGGGCTCCATCCTGGACCCGTTCGGGTTCATCACCGTCGACAACGTGACGCGCTACTGGACGCCCGCGGAGCGCAATCGCGACCTGATGCCCTTCACCGGGGTGTTGCTCGTCAATCGGCTCTTGTGGTCCGCCGTCGGCGCGCTGCTGTTGGGCCTCACCGTGCTGCGCTTCCGCACCGACGTGGAGGAGCACTCGGGTGGCCGCGCGGCCCGGAAGCAAGAGGAGACGACGCCGGCGGTGGCCATCCCCACCACGCGCGCCGCGCCGACCTTCGGGAGCTGGGCTCGCACGGCGGCGGCCTCCGCGTGGCTGGCCTTCCGGGACGTGCTGCGCTCACCGGTGTACTGGTCCTTCGTGGTGGCGGGGCTCATCTTCGTCACGCTGGGCGCCCTGGTGTCCAAGCAGCTCTACGGCACCGCCACCTGGCCGGTGACGTGGCAGGCGCTGGAGGTGGCGACGGGCACCTTCAAGCCCTTCGTGCTCATCACCCTCACCTTCTACGCCGGTGAGCTGGTGTGGAAGGAGCGCGACGCGGGCCTGGGCGACATCGTGGACGCGACGCGGGCCCCGACGTGGGTGGGCTATGCGTCCAAGGTCGGCGCGCTGCTCCTCGTGGTGCTCTCGCTCAAGGTGGTGGTCGCGCTCGCGGTGCTCATCACCCAGGTGAGCCGGGGCTTCTTCCAGATTGAGTGGGGCCTGTACTTCACGGACATCGTCCTGGTGGACTTCACGCACGAGGTGCTCCTGTGCGTGCTGGCCTTCTTCGCGCAGGTGCTCATCCATCAGAAGTACCTGGCGTATCTGGTCATGGTCATCCACTTCGCCTCGCAGGCCGCGCTGGGACTGTTCGGCGTGGAGGACCGGCTGGTGCGCTACGGCTCGGACCCGGGCCTGCTGTACTCGGACATGAACGGCTACGGCCACTTCGTGTCCAACGTCGTGTGGTATCGGCTCTACTGGTACGCGCTCGCGGTACTGCTCGTCGCGGTGGGCTACCTGCTCGTCGTCCGCGGTCGCACCACGCGGTGGAGGGAGCGGCTGCGCGAGGCGCGCGCCCGCCAGACCTGGGGCTGGACGACCGGCGCCAGCGTGGCGCTGCTGGCGTTCCTGGGACTGGGCACGTTCATCATGTACCAGACGCGCGTCATCAATCCCTACGTCACCGAGAAAGACATGGAGCGCGCCCGGGCCCGCTACGAGAAGGAATACAAGTCCTTCCTCGCCCTGCCCCACCCGCGCGTGACGGACGTGGACGTGACGTTCCACATCCATCCGGAGGAGCAGCGCCTGGAGGCGCTCGGCACCTACCGGCTGCGCAACAAGACCGGGGAGCCCATCTCCAAGGTGCTGCTCGACATGCCCACCGACGTGCAGGTGCGCAAGCTGAGCCTCGCGGGCGCGGAGCGCACCGAGCCCACGGACCGGGAGCTGGGTCTGTTCGTCCTCGAGCTGCCCACGCCCCTGGCCCCCGGCGCCGAGGCCGACCTGGTCTTCGACCTGGAGTTCCACGCGAAGCGCCTGAAGCACGGGCCGCCGCGCACGGACATCGCGAGCAACGGCACCTTCTTCAACAGCGGCAACCTGCCGACGCTCGGCTACCAGGAGGACTCGGAGCTGGTGGAGGACAAGGACCGCGAGGAGTACGGGCTGAAGCCCAAGGAGCGGCTGCCAGACCGGGATGACCCGAAGGCGCTGGCGCACAACTACATCACGCCGGACGCGGACTTTGTCTCGTTCCAGGCCACGGTGAGCACGTCACCGGACCAGATCGCCATCGCCCCGGGCTACCTGGAGAAGGAGTGGACCGTGGGGGGCCGGCGCTTCTTCCGCTACAAGATGGACCAGCCCATCCTGAAGTTCTACTCGGTGCTGTCCGCGCGCTACGAGGTGATGCGCGACACGTGGCGGAACGTGGCGCTGGAGATCTACCACCACCCCTCGCACACCTACGCGCTGGACCGGATGATGCGCGGGATGAAGGACGCGCTGGCGTACTGCTCGGAGAACTTCGGGCCGTATCAGCACCGCCAGGCGCGCATCCTCGAGTTCCCCCGCTACGGCAGCTTCGCGCAGGCGTTCCCCAACACGATTCCGTACTCGGAGGCGGTGGGCTTCATCGCCCGCGTGCGCGACGACAGCCCGGACGACGTCGACTACCCCTACTACATCACCGCGCATGAGATCGCGCACCAGTGGTGGGCGCACCAGGTGGTGGGCGCGCGCGCGCAGGGCGCCACGATGACGTCGGAGACGATGGCGCAGTACGCGGCGTTGATGGTGATGAAGCACCGCTTCGGCGCGACGAAGATGAAGCGCTTCCTCAAGTTCGAGCTGGACCGCTACCTGATGGGCCGCGCGATGGAGCGCAAGAAGGAGGTGCCGCTGTCGCGCGTGGAGAACCAGCCGTACATCCACTACCAGAAGGGCAGCCTCGCCATGTACGCGCTGCAGGACTTCATCGGCGAGGAGCGCGTCAACCGCGCCCTCAAGCGCTACGTGGAGAAGGTCCGCTTCCAGGGGCCGCCGTACACGGGCGCCGCCGAGCTCATCGGCTTCCTGCGCGAGGAGACGCCGCCGGAGTACCAGTACCTGCTCGAGGACCTCTTCGAGACCATCACCCTCTATGACAACCGGGCGGTGTCCGCGACGATGCGGCAGAACGCGCAAGGCGGCTGGGACGTCACGCTCAAGGTCATCGCGAAGAAGTACCGCAGCGACGACAAGGGCGAGCAGAAGGAGCTGACGTTCAACGACTGGATGGACGTGGGCGCGCTCGACGAGGACGGCAACGCGGTGTTCCTGGAGAAGCGCCGGGTGAGCCAGGGTGAATCGGAGCTGAGCTTCACCGTGCCGGTGAAGCCCGTGGAGGTCGGCATCGATCCGCTCAACAAGCTCATCGACCGCACGTCGCAGGACAACGTGACGGAGCCCAAGGAAGGCGCGGCCCTGGCGCTGGGCAGCCCTCAGCCCTGAGCCAGGAGTGCCGGGGGCTTCACCAGCGAAGACGCAGGTCGAAGCCCTCGGTCCCCTCGTAGCGCTCCACCTCCACGGTCGCCGTGGCGGCGCCCGCCTGCTTCAGGGCGACCTCACACGTGCCGGCGGCCGCTTCGGCGGGGAACACGTAGCTGCGGAACTTCGCGCGCCAGTCCTTCGGGCCCACGTTCTCCACGGTGATGTCCACCGGCTCGATCACCGAGCTGAAGCTGAGCGCCACGCGCTTCATCGCCCGCTCGGGTCCCGCCACCTTCAACGCCATGCCCACCACGCGACCCACCAGCGTGTCGAAGTACTTGCGGACCAGGTCTCGTCCCAGCTCCCGCTGAGCAGCCTTTGGCGCGAGCCCCGCGTACGTCGTGCGCAGCGCCAATGCCTGACACGCCGCGAACACCGACGCGGGATAGGTGGCGCGAGGCTTGTCCACGTCGTACCCCGCCGCGAGGAGCTCGGCGCGCTGGGCCGAGTCGGGGTTCATGCAGCGCACCAACGACTCGAACAACGTGGACTGGACTTTGACTTCGGTCGGCATTCGGGACGTCACCCTAGGGGTAGTGACGTCATCGGGTCATGACGCACTGGTTCATGGACTAGGAGTCAACGCGCTCCTGGACCTCGAAATGCCCTGCCTTGACGACGTGCTGTTTCACCACGAGCTTCGGGGTACGCAGGGTGCCCCGGACCTCGAGTGCGTAGTCGTTGCCCTTCGCCTCGACGTCGGCGGCGTCCAGGTCACCGCCGATGATGACGGGCCCCTCGGTGTGGAAGGTCTCGCACTGGAAGGAGCCCCCGACGAACAGCGCGGCTCCGACGGGGTTGGCGGCCTTGCCCTTCACCGTCAGGTTGCCCGTCACCAGGAGCGACTTCACGGTGAGCGGGCCGTTGATCTCCAGGTCTCCGTGGTGGGCATGGGAATCCTTGGAGAGCTTCTTCACCGACTTGTTCTTGGGCGCCTCCAGGATGACGGCCCGGATGAGGTCGATGGCGGCGAAGACCAGGTCGGGGTTCATGGAGGAGCGAGACTCGATGCCCTCGTAGAGCTCGGCCAACGAGACGGCATGGGCCTCCACGAAGACCGCGTCCATGATGCCCCGGAGCATCTCCCAGGACGCAGCGCTGACACCCGCGGGCGGCTCGCTGGAGAGGTATTTCATCACCTTCTCCTCCGAGAGGCCCTTGAGCTTCTTCGGGGGCGGCGGACGCTGGCCCTTGGTGGGCAGCAGCAGTTGCACCAGCAAGGCCGGGACACCGCGGCTGTGACGCGAGTTCCGGGCGATGAGCAACGCGCTGCTGCCGAAGGGTGATGGGGTCCGCGGGTCCACGCCCTGCTCGATGATGAAGCGCACGACGCGGTCCGCGCCGAACTCCGCCGCGCGGTGCAGCGGCATCTCGTTGCCGTGGGCCACCCGGATGTCCGCGCCGTGGGCGATGAGCAGTTGGATGAGCGCCACGTTGTTCTGCGTGACGGCGATCAACAGCGGCGTGTGGTGGTTCTGGTCCGCGAAGTCCAGGCTCAGCCCCGAGGCGAGCACCTGACGGATCTCCTCGAGCGTGACCTCGTTCTCCGCCTGCTCCTTCACCAGGCGCTCCTGGTAGTCGGCCGGGTGCCAGGGCCGGATGTGGTCCTCGATGAAGTGGTGGCTCTGGACCTTCCTGATGAGCTTCAGCAACTCGTACTGTTGTTCCGTCATGGCGCGCGACCCTGGTGACTCGTCTGGGTCAGCCATCTCGCGCCTCACGGGTGAAAGCAACCCCTGCCCGGCCGGCGTCCCACCGGCCCATGACTCCCGGCTTGTTGACACCTGGGCGTCCGGCTCGACGCCAACAAGGCCCTCCCCCGCTCGCCGCCATTGAACGGGCGCGTTTTTGCGCCTATGGGACGGGGACGGCCGGCCTGTCATCGGCCACATCCCCCGCGAGGACACAGCATGTCGCAGGTGCCTCTTCACATCGCCGCCGAGTTCCCGGCCCGCACTCTCGAGGAGTGGCGCCGGCTGGTGGACAAGGACCTGAAGGGCAAGCCCTTCACGGTGCTCCAGTCATCGCTGGAAGGCGGACTGGCGCTCCAGCCCCTCTACGCGCAGGCCGACTCGGCCGCGCCGCAGCCGCCGGGCGTCGCCCCCTACGTCCGGGGCACCCAGCCCCTGGGCCACACCGAGGGCGGCTGGTTGCTGTGCCAGGAGTACTCCGAGCCGGACGTCGCCCTCGCCGCCGAGGCCGTCCGCACGGACCTGGAGCGAGGCACCCAGGGTGTCTGGCTCTGCCTGGGCGAGGCCCATGGCATCCCGGTGAAGGACGAGGCCACGCTGGTCCGGCTGCTGGCCCATGTGCCGCTGGACCGGACTCCCGTGCATCTGGAGTCGGACTCGGCGCCGCTCGCCATGGCGTCCCTGCTGCTGGCGGTGGCCGACAAGGCGGGCATCAAGCCGAGCGGCTCGCTGGGCATCGACCCGCTGGGCATCCTCGCTCGCACCGGCGCGCTGCAGGGGGGCGTGGCGACGGTGCTCACGGAGGCCGCGCCGCTGGTCACCTCGCGGGCCACGAGCGCGCCGGAGCTGCGCGTGCTGCTGGTGTCGACGCGGGCCTACGCGGACGCGGGGGCCACGTCGGTGCACGAGCTGGCGTGGGCCATGGCCACGGGCGTGGAGTACCTGCGCGGAATGGAGCGCGCGGGCGTGGCGGTGGATGTCGCGGCGCGCTCGGTGCAGTTCGCGCTGTCCGTCGGCGGCCAGTTCTTCCCGGAGATCGCCAAGCTGCGCGCCGCGCGGCTGTTGTGGGCCAAGGTCGTGGCCGCGTCGGGTGGCTCGCCCGAGGCGCAGGCGATGCGGCTGCACGCGCGCACCGCCATCGGCACGAAGACGCAGAGAGACCCGTGGGTGAACATCCTGCGCGCCACGGCCGAGTCCTTCGCCGCGGTGGTCGCGGGCGCGGACAGCGTCAGCACCTCGCCGTTCGACGAGCCGCTCGGCACACCGGACGAAGGCGCGCGCAGGCTCGCGCGCAACACGCAGCTCATCCTGCGCGACGAGTCGAGCCTCAACCGCGTCGCGGACCCGGCGGGCGGCAGCTACTACCTGGAGCAGCTCACCTCGGAGCTCGCGCGCGCGGCATGGACGGAGCTGCAGCGCATCGAGTCGCTCGGGGGCATGGAGAAGGCGCTGGCCCAGGGTGACATCGTGAAGGTGCTCGCGGAGACGAGGGCCGCGCGTGAGAAGGCGGTGCGCAGCCGCAAGCAGCCCATCGTGGGCGTGAGCGAGTTCCCCTTCCTGGGCGAGGCGCCCGTGCGCCGCGAGGCCCGGACGCGGAGCACCGCCGCGAGCAGCGAGGGGCTGAAGCCCACGCGCATCGCGGAGCCCTTCGAGTCGTTGCGCGACGCGAGCGACCGGTACGTCGCGGCCCACGGGCAGCGGCCCACCGCGTTCCTGGCGAGCCTGGGCACGGTGGCCGAGCACACCGCGCGCTCCACGTGGGTGGTCAACGCGCTGGCGGCCGGTGGCATCGAGTCGAAGGAGAAGCACGGCTTCGCGGCCCCGGCGGCGGTGGTGGCGGCCTTCGTCGAGTCGGGCGCGACGCTCGCGGTCATCTCCGGACCGGACGCGATGTATCCCGAGTGGGTGCCCGCGCTGACGGCGGCGCTGAAGGCGAAGGGCGCGCGCTCGGTGGCGGTGGCGGGACGTCCTGGTGAGCACGAGGCCACCTTCCGCGCGGCCGGCGTGGACCTGTTCATCTTCGCGGGGGCGGACCTGTTCGCGCTCCTGAACTCGCTGCACGCGCAGCTCGGAGTGGCCTGATGCGACCCCACGTCCCGAACTTCTCCGGCATCGCCTTCGACGCACCGGAGACCCAGCCGACCGCCGCCGCGCTCGAGGCGCAACGCGAGAAGGCCCGCGGCATCCTGAAGGGCGCGGAGCACTGGGACACGCCCGAGGGCATCCCCGTCAAGGCGGTGTACACGCCCGAGGACCTGGCGGACGTCGAGCACCTGGGCTCGCAGCCGGGCCTGCCGCCCTTCGTGCGCGGCCCCTACTCCACCATGTACGTGCAGCAGCCGTGGACGGTGCGCCAGTACGCGGGCTTCTCCACCGCCGAGGCGTCGAACGCGTTCTACCGCCGCAACCTCGCGGCCGGTCAGAAGGGCCTGTCCATTGCCTTCGACCTGGCCACGCACCGGGGCTACGACAGCGACCACCCGCGCGTCGCCGGTGACGTGGGCATGGCGGGCGTGGCCATCGACTCCATCAAGGACATGCGCATCCTGTTCGACCGCATCCCGCTCGACCAGATGAGCGTGTCGATGACGATGAACGGCGCGGTGCTGCCCATCCTGGCGCTCTACGTCGTGGCGGCCGAGGAGCAGGGCGTCAAGCCGGAGCAGCTCAGCGGGACCATCCAGAACGACATCCTCAAGGAGTTCATGGTCCGCAACACGTACATCTACCCGCCGGGCCCGTCGATGCGCATCATCGGCGACATCTTCCGCTTCACCGCGGAGAAGATGCCGCGCTTCAACAGCATCAGCATCAGCGGCTACCACATGCAGGAGGCCGGAGCGACGCAGGACCTGGAGCTCGGCTACACCCTGGCGGACGGCGTGGAGTACGTGCGCGCGGGGCTCGCGGCGGGGCTGGGCGTGGACGCGTTCGCGCCCCGCCTGTCGTTCTTCTGGGCCATCGGCATGAACTTCTTCATGGAGGTGGCGAAGATGCGCGCGGCCCGGATGATCTGGGCCCGGCTCATCAAGGGGTTCAGCCCCAAGAGTGACAAGAGCCTGGCGCTGCGCACGCACTCGCAGACCTCCGGCTGGAGCCTCACCGCGCAGGACGTGTTCAACAACGTGGTGCGCACGTGCGTGGAGGCCATGGCCGCGACGCAGGGCCACACGCAGAGCCTGCACACCAACTCGCTCGACGAGGCCATCGCCCTCCCCACCGACTTCAGCGCGCGCATCGCCCGCAACACGCAGCTGTATCTCCAGTTGGAGAGCGGCACCACGCGTGTCATCGACCCGTGGGGTGGCAGCTACTACGTGGAGCGGCTCACGCACGAGCTGGCGCAGAAGGCGTGGGGCCACATCCAGGAGGTCGAGGCGCTGGGCGGCATGACGAAGGCCATCGAGGCGGGGCTGCCCAAGCTGCGCATCGAGGAGGCCGCGGCCCGCACGCAGGCGCGCATCGACTCCGGCCGTCAGGCCATCATCGGCGTGAACAAGTACCCGCCCGAGCGTCCCGACAACATCGAGATCCTCAAGGTGGACAACTCCGCGGTGCGCGAGGCGCAGATCGCCCGGCTCAAGGAGCTGCGCGCGGAGCGCGACGCGGACGACGTGCGCCGCAAGCTGGACGCGCTCACCGAGGCGGGCCGGCGCAACGAGGGGAATCTCCTGGCGCTCGCCATCGACGCGGCGCGCGCGAAGGCGACGGTGGGCGAAATCAGCGACGCGCTCGAGAAGGTCTTCGGGCGCTACGAAGCCACGGTGAGGAGCGTGTCCGGCGTGTACTCGAGCGAAGCGGGCAAGGACGCCCAGGGCATCACCGAGGCCCGCGCCGCGGCGGACGCGTTCCTCGCGCGCTTCGGCCGCCGGCCGCGCATCCTCATCGCGAAGATGGGCCAGGACGGGCATGACCGAGGACAGAAGGTCATCGCCACCGCGTTCGCGGACCTGGGCTTCGACGTGGACATCGGGCCGCTGTTCCAGACGCCCGAGGAGTCCGCGCGACAGGCCGTGGAGAACGACGTGCACGTGGTGGGCGCGAGCTCGCTGGCGGCCGGACACCTGACGCTGGTGCCGCAGCTCAAGCGCGCGCTGAGCGAGCTGGGCCGCGAGGACATCATGGTCGTCGTGGGCGGCGTCATCCCCGCGCAGGACTACGACGAGCTGCGCGCCGCGGGCGCCGCCGCCATCTTCGGCCCCGGCACGGTCATCTCGAAGGCGGCCCTGGAGCTGCTGGAGAAGCTGACGGCGGCGCAGGAGGAGGCGTGAAGCAGCTGACGGTGGACGCCTATGTGGACGGCGTCCGCTCGGCGGACCGCTCCGTGCTGGCTCGCGCCATCACGCTGGTGGAGAGCGGACATCCGCGCCACCAGGCGCTCGCGCAGGAGGTTCTCACCCGGTTGCTCCCCTTCACGGGCGGCAGCCGGCGCATCGGCATCAGCGGTGTTCCCGGCGTGGGCAAGAGCACGTTCATCGACGCGCTGGGCATGCACCTGGTGGGCGCGGGCCGGCGCGTGGCGGTGCTCGCCATCGACCCGTCGAGCACCATCTCCGGCGGCAGCATCCTGGGCGACAAGACGCGCATGGCCCGGCTGGCGCGCGAGACGGCGGCGTACATCCGGCCCAGTCCCTCCAGCGGCACGCTGGGCGGCGTGGCGCGCAAGACGCGGGAGACGCTGCTGTTGTGCGAGGCCGCGGGCTTCGACGTGGTGCTGGTGGAGACGGTGGGCGTGGGCCAGTCGGAGACGGTGGTCGCCGACATGGTGGACTTCTACCTGGTGCTGATGCTCGCGGGCGCGGGGGACGAGCTGCAGGGAATCAAGCGCGGCATCCTCGAGGTGGCGGACATGCTCGCCATCAACAAGGCGGACGGCGACAACCTGCCGAGGGCCGAGCGGGCCCGCTCCGAGCTGCGCGCCGCGCTCCACCTGATGCGTCCGGGCAACGAGCCCGTGGTCACCACGTGCAGCGCGCTGGAGGGCCAGGGCATCGGCAAGCTGTGGGAGACGCTGGAGGCGCAGGTGGGCAAGCGCGTGGCCTCCGGGACACTGGAGCAGCGACGGCGCGCGCAGCAGGTGGGCTGGATGTGGTCCATGGTGCAGGACGGCCTGCGAGCGGCCCTGCATGCGAACCCCGCGGTGGCCGCCCTGGTGCCGGTGCTGGAGGCGGAGGTGCGTGAGGCGCGCGCCACACCGACGTCCGCCGCACTGCGGGTGCTGGAGGCATTCCTCCCGACATCGAGGGCTTGACAGTCCGCGTCGAGCCTCGGCCGGCCCCGCTTCAATCGCTTGCCCGACATCCACCGCGCTCCTACTGTACGCGCCGTGCGAAACGTCCAGTTGACCCCGGTCCCCGGGCCCTACAAGCCGCGATTCCACGTGCGAATCGTGACGGCCGCCTCCCTGTTCGACGGGCACGACGCGGCCATCAACGTCATGCGCCGCCTGATGCAGGCCTCGGGCGCCGAAATCATTCACCTGGGACACAACCGCTCGGTCGCCGAGATCGTCGACTGCGCCATCCAGGAGGACGCGCAGGGCATCGCGATCACGTCGTACCAGGGCGGCCACGTCGAGTTCTTCAAGTACATGATCGACCTGCTGAAGCAGCGCGGGGCGAACATCAAGGTCTTCGGCGGTGGCGGCGGCACCATCCTGCCGACGGAGATCGAAGAGCTCCACGCGTACGGCGTCACGCGCATCTACTCCCCGGATGACGGGCGGGCCATGGGCCTGCAGGGGATGATCGACCACCTCATCCAGGAGTGTGACTTCGAGAAGCGCCCGGCGGACTTCGCGCCGACGGCGGCGGCGATGCCGGTGCGCGAGCCGATGAAGATCGCCTCGCTCATCACCATCGCGGAGAACTTCGCGTCGGTGGGAGACCAGCTCCGCGACGCGATGACGAAGCTGAGCTCGAAGCAGCCGCGCGTGCCCGTGCTGGGCATCACCGGCACCGGTGGCGCGGGCAAGTCCAGCCTCGTCGACGAGCTGGTGCGGCGCTTCCTCGCGGACTTCCCGGACAAGACGCTGGCGGTGCTGTCGGTGGACCCGTCGAAGCGAAAGTCGGGAGGCGCGCTGCTCGGCGACCGCATCCGAATGAACGCCATCGACAACCCGCGCGTGTACATGCGCTCCATGGCGACGCGGCAGAGCAACCTCGCGCTGTCCAAGCACGTGGGCGACTCCATCGAGGTGTGCAAGGCCGCGGGCTTCGACCTCATCGTGGTGGAGACCTCCGGCATCGGTCAGTCCGACACCGAAATCACCGAGCACTCGGATGTGGCGCTCTACGTGATGACGGCCGAGTACGGCGCGGCGACGCAGCTCGAGAAGATCGACATGCTCGACTTCGCGGACGTCATCGCCATCAACAAGTTCGACAAGCGCGGCTCGCTGGACGCGCTGCGCGACGTGCGCAAGCAGTGGAAGCGCAACCACAACGCCTTCACCACGGCGGATGACGCGGTGCCCGTGCACGGCACCATCGCGTCGCAGTTCAACGACCCGGGGATGAACCAGCTCTACCGCGCCATCATGGACGCGGTGGTGAAGAAGACGGGCGCCCCGCTCCAGTCGCACCTGGCCCAGACGCCGGGCATGAGCGAGAAGAAGTGGATCATCCCGCCCGAGCGCACCCGCTACCTCGCCGAGATCGTCGAGACGTGCGAGGCGTACGACGGCTTCGCCCGGGCGCAGGCGGCGATCGCGCGGCGGATGTATCAGCTCCACGGCACCGTCGAGGCGCTGCGGCAGAACGTCGGCAAGAAGCGGCTGGAGATCGTCGAGCCGAAGGACACCTCCGACGTGGTGCACGTCACCGAGCGCGTCGAGGGCGAGCCCGCGTACCTGAGCGAGCTGGTGGAACTGTACAAGGATCTGGAGTCGCGGCTGGACCCGGACTGCCGCCGGCTCTTGAGCGAGTGGCCCGCGACGAAGCGGCGCTACGCGGCGTCCAAGTACCAGTACCAGGTGCGCGACAAGGTCATCGAGCTGGACCTGTTCACCGAGTCGCTGTCGCACCTGCGCATCCCGAAGATCGCCCTGCCCCGCTACGAGGACTGGGGCGACATCCTGACGTGGCTCCTGCGGGAGAACGCGCCGGGCGCGTTCCCGTTCACCGCGGGCGTCTTCCCGCTCAAGCGCGAGGGCGAGGACCCGGCGCGCATGTTCGCCGGCGAGGGCGGGCCGGAGCGCACCAACAAGCGCTTCCACTACGTGTCGCGCGGACTGCCGGCCAAGCGCCTGTCCACGGCGTTCGACTCGGTGACGCTGTACGGCGAGGACCCGGACCACCGGCCGGACATCTACGGCAAGGTCGGCAACTCGGGCGTGTCGATTGCGAATGTCGACGACGCGAAGAAGCTCTACTCGGGCTTCGACCTGGCGGACCCGACGACGTCGGTGTCGATGACCATCAACGGCCCCGCGCCGATGCTGCTCGGGTTCTTCCTGAACGCGGCGGTGGACCAGCAGTGTGAGAAGTGGATCCGCGCCAACAACAAGGTGGAGGAGGTCGAGCAGAAGATCGACGCGCTCTACCAGAAGCGCGGCGTGCCGCGTCCGCGCTACCAGGGCGAGCTGCCGCAGGGCAACGACGGGCTGGGGCTCTTGCTGCTCGGCGTGTCCGGCGACGAGGTGCTGCCGCGCGAGGTCTACGAGAAGATCCGCGCGTCGACGCTCCAGCAGGTGCGCGGCACGGTGCAGGCGGACATCCTGAAGGAGGACCAGGCGCAGAACACCTGCATCTTCTCCACGGAGTTCGCGCTGCGGCTGATGGGCGACATCCAGCAGTACTTCACCGACAAGAAGGTGCGGAACTTCTACTCGGTGTCCATCTCCGGCTACCACATCGCGGAGGCCGGGGCGAACCCCATCTCCCAGCTGGCCTTCACGCTGGCCAACGGCTTCACCTTCGTCGAGTACTACCTGTCGCGCGGGATGGACATCGACGACTTCGCGCCCAACCTCTCGTTCTTCTTCTCGAACGGGATGGACCCCGAGTACACGGTGCTCGGCCGCGTGGCGCGCCGCATCTGGGCCAAGGCCATCCGCGACAAGTACGGCGGCAATGACCGCTCGCAGAAGCTGAAGTACCACATCCAGACGTCGGGCCGTTCCCTGCACGCGCAGGAGATCGCCTTCAACGACATCCGCACCACGCTGCAGGCGCTGCTGGCGTTGAATGACAACTGCAACTCGCTGCACACCAACGCCTACGACGAGGCCATCACCACGCCCACCGAGGAGAGCGTGCGGCGCGCGCTGGCCATCCAGCTCATCATCAACAAGGAGTTCGGCCTGTCGAAGAACGAGAACCCCAACCAGGGCTCGTTCATCGTCGAGGAGCTGACGGACCTGGTGGAGGCCGCGGTGCTCACCGAGTTCCGCGCCATCTCCGAGCGTGGCGGCGTGCTGGGCGCGATGGAGCGCATGTACCAGCGCTCCAAGATTCAAGAGGAGTCGCTGTACTACGAGATGCAGAAGCACGATGGCACGCTGCCCATCATCGGGGTGAATACGTTCCTGGACCCGAAGGGCTCGCCCACCGTGACGCCGCCGGAGGTGATTCGCGCGACGAAGGAGGAGAAGGACTACTCCATCACCGCGCGCGACGCGTTCTGGAAGCGCAACGGGGACGTGGCTCCCGCGGCGCTGGAGGCGGTGAAGCGCGCGGCGCTCGACAACGGCAACATCTTCGCCGCGCTGATGGACGCCTGTAAGGTCTGCACGCTCGGGCAGATCTCCCGCGCCCTGTACGAGGTCGGTGGGCAGTACCGGCGGAACATGTAGTCCGTCAGGCGGCTGAGCACCCCACGTCTCCTCGAGGAATTTCTCGAGGAGACGTGACATGGGATGGATGACGGACGCACTTCAGGCGCTGACACAAGGCAAGGACATCACCGTACGCCCCCGGGGTGGCTCGATGCGCGGAGTCATCGAGGACAACCAGCCCGTGACGCTGGCACCGGTGAATCCATTGGAGGTGCGCGCGGGAGATGTCGTCTTCGTGCGCTGGAAGGGCGGCGCGCTGCTCCACCTGGTTAAGGACGCCACGCCCGACCGTGTCTTGATTGGCAACGCGCTGGGGAGGATCAACGGGTGGGCTCGACGGTCCGATGTGCTCGGACGGGTGGCCCGGATTCATCCGCGGACCTCCGGGCCTTGAGGGCACCGCAGTTGCGGAACCCCTCCCTACGCATTGCCGCCATCCGTCCCCGCATCACTCGGTGCACCGCCCTCTGAGCCAGCATCGCTTGCTAGCGGCGCATCTGCTCCTGCATCCGAGGCACCAGCGTCACTCGTTCCTGCGTCTACATCGGAAGGAGATTTGAACGCTCCTTCAGCATACTTGATCATCATCAACCGGGCTTGGGTATTGGCCTCCTGCCTCTCGGATACCCATTGGCTTCGTGCAGCCATGCAAATCGCGAAGGCGGCATCTGAAGTCTGGCTTGCCATACCCAGTGAGGCCGTCGACGAGGCCTTGGCGGCGGAAGAACTCCGTTCCAAGCCATATATGCCGATACCAAGAGCAACGAGACTCCCTCCGAGCGTTGCGAAATCCTCGAATGTAGCCTTGCCCTCCGTCATCATCTTGGTTCCAGCCACCGTTCCAGCCAGCCCTGCCCCCAGGAAGACAATCCCCTCCCCTGCCCATGCAGTGGACGCACGAGCAGCATGCTGTTCGATGTTTCGACAGTACGACCAACCATCGCGCATCGGGTATCGAATCCGCCTGGAGTCATAAACCACCCCTCCATCCATACCCCCATCCAAACCTCCAGCGATCACGAGAGTCCCGCCATCCATGAGCACAGGGCTGCCGTCCGCCAAAATACCATCTGGATAATGCGCATAGTACCGGGCCGCCAACGCCCTCTCGTCGGGAGTCGGTGAATCAATCACCGGCACAAAGTTTGGGAATGGGCCATGAATACTCTTGAGCCATGAACAACCAACACACGCAACCGAGACACCTAGACTCAGCAGAACCCTGGCTTGAATATGCATCAGCCCCCTCATGCATGCACGGCCGCCTAATCATCACAAACATACAAGCCAATGTAAATACCGGCCCATCTGGGTAGACATCACCCCTGGCGATTCACACCCAGGCCTACTTCACGAGGCTGCCCTACTAACGCGCACTCAACGCAGGCATACGAATCAGGAGGGGTCAAACTCCTGTTGGACAGACTTCTTCTTACGTAGAGTCCTCGCGCTTGTGGGGCGTTTTTCGACGGACTGCCATGCGGCGTGGGCCAGGACAGGTATCGCGGTGCGCGGGTCGGTCTTCGTCCTGCCAGCGAGCCACTCGCGGAGCATCTCCTGCGCCGGTCCCCGGAGGATGGCGAGGAAGAGCTCGAAGGGTATCTCATCGAACGTGCCGTCGCGGACGTGGCCCTGCCACCAGTCCTTGAGCTGACGGAAGAAGCCCTTGTTCTGCTCGCGGATGCGCGTCTCGGCGGCCGTGACGGCCGCGCCACTTCGCGCCTCCACCAGGAAGCGAGCCGCGTCGGGACGGGACAAGGACCAGTCCAGGTGGTGGCGCACCAGCGCCTCAATGCCCTCGCGGGCGCCAGGATGCTGCTCGAGCTCCTTCAAGAGGCCCGTCTGGTACTCGCCGAGCACCTCCAGGTAGAGCGCGGCCGCGATGGCCTCCTTGCTCTCGAACAGGTGGTAGATGCTCCCCGTGCTGGCCCCGGAGCGCTCTCGGATGGCCGCCATCGTCGTGCCCTCGACGCCTCGCTCCAGGAAGCACTCGAGCGCCGCCTTGAGGACCTCTTCTCTCCGGTGACCCGGGTTGCGCATGGTCGCACCCTACATTAGAACGCAATTCTAGAACGATGTTCTAAATATGGCCCGGGAGGGCACCGTGGACTCACTCATGGAGATTGGGCAGCAGCTCCTCGCGAAGCAGGGCTTCAGCAACATGATGGGGACCCGGCTGACGCGATTGACGAAGGGCGAGGTCGAGCTCGAGCTGCCCATGCGCCCGGAGCTGCTCCAGCAGTACGGCTTCGCGCACGGCGGCGTCCTGAGCTACCTGGCCGACAACGCGCTCACGTTCGCGGGTGGCACGGCGATGCTCGACGTGCCGATCATCACGTCGGAGTTCAAGATCAACTACGTGCGGCCGGCGCTCGGGCACCAACTCGTCGCGAGGGCTCGCGCGGTGCACACGGGACGACGACAGTCGGTGTGCCAGTGCGAGATCTTCGCGGTGGATGACAAGGGGGAGACCCTGGTCGCCGTGGCACAGGGCACCATCGTCGTGATGGGGAGCAGCAAGGAGTCATGAGCGCCCTGGCACTCGCTGACCGCGGCACCACCCTGCCCCGGGAGCTTGAGGCGCAGTGGGCGCGGACGCGTCAGTTGTTCTCGCGAGCCTTCGCCAGCTCGCTCCACTTCTCCATCGCCACCGTCGATGCGGACGGAGCGCCCCATGTCACGCCCATCGGCTCCGTGCTGCTGGGCGAGCCTGGACGTGGGGTCTTCTTCGAGGTCTTCACACGACGGCTCTCGGCGAACCTCTCACGTGACTCACGGGTGAGCATCCTCGCCGTGGACAGCGGGAGGGGGTTCTGGCTCCGCTCGCTGTTCAGGGGCCACTTCGCGCGGGCGCCCGCCATGCGCCTCGTCGGCCGCGTCCTCGGGCCGCCTCGTCGCGCCACGAAAGAGGAACAACAGCGCTTCGCGAGACGGGTGGGCGCTGTCCGATGGATGAAGGGGCATGACCTGCTGTGGGGCCGACTCGAGTTCGTCCGCGACTTCGCGGTCGAACGAATCGAGCCCGTTCACCTCGGCGCGATGACGGCCCACCTCGAATAGTCCGAACCGAGGAGGCAGCGACGGGGATGTGACTGCTCGCACCGCCACACGAGAAGGGCCTCCAGCATGGAGCTGAAGGCGACCTTCCACGCAGCACCCGTCGACTCTCAGGAAGAAGTCACGGGTGCCACCAAGCCACTACCTCACAGCCACTTCGGCGCTTCGCGACGCGAGGGAGGCGCATCAGCGGGCTTCGACGGCCCGGCGGAGGCCGCGGGCCGGGGCGAGGAACCACCCGGACCGCGCGGCGCCTGCGCATTGCCACGACTCGGGCCCGCCCCCCCCGGACGCGCCGAGCGATTGCCACCCTCGGACCGCCCCTGGCCACCGCCACCACCCCGGCCACCCCGCCGACGACGCGAGGCACCACCGAGAGCGTTGCCACCCCGGCCACCACCACCACCGCCGCCCTGCCCGCCTCGCGCCTGGGCGCCAGGATTCGGACCGCGAGACACCGGCGCATCCACCGTGGCCGAGGCCCCGGGACGCGGCGGCGCCATGCCCGAGCGGTACGGGTGGTCCTCCACCACCGGCACGCTGCGCCGGATGGTCCGCTCGATGTCGCGCAGGTACGCGCGCTCCTCACCGTCGCAGAAGGACACCGCGGTGCCCGTCGCACCCGCCCGGCCCGTGCGGCCGATGCGGTGCACGTACTGCTCCGGCACGTTCGGCAGGTCGTAGTTGATGACGAAGCTCAGCCCGTCGATGTCGATGCCGCGCGCCGCGATGTCCGTGGCCACCAGCACCCGCAGCGTCCCGGAGCGGAACTCGTCCAGCGCGCGCTCACGCGCGTTCTGGCTCTTGTTGCCGTGAATCGCCGCGGCCGTCACGCCCGAGCCCTCGAGCTGCTTGGCCACGCGGTTCGCGCCATGCTTGGTGCGCGTGAAGACCAGCGCCCGCGAAATCTTTCCGTCCTTCAGCAGGTGCGTCAGCAGACCGCGCTTCTGCTCGCGCTCCACGAAGTACACCTGCTGCGCCACCGTCTCCGCGGTGCTGGAGACCGGCGTCACCTCCACGCGCACGGGGTCCGTCAGCAGGTTGCGCGACAGGTCCACGATTTCCGGCGGCATCGTCGCGCTGAAGAACAGCGTCTGACGCTTCGCCGGCAGCGCCTTGATGACCTTGCGCACGTCGTGGATGAACCCCATGTCCAGCATGCGGTCCGCCTCGTCGAGCACGAACACCTCGAGCGAGCGCAGGGACACGTAGCCCTGATCCATCAGGTCCAACAGGCGGCCCGGCGTCGCCACCAGCACGTCCAAGCCGCGCTGGAGCGCCTGCACCTGCGCCGCCTGTCCCACGCCGCCGAAGATCACCGCGTGCTTCAACGGCAGGTTCTTGCCGTACGTCATGAAGCTCTCGCCCACCTGGCCGGCGAGCTCGCGCGTCGGGGTGAGCACCAGGCATCGAATCGGGCGGTGGCCGCCCGCGGGCGCCTTCGCGGACAGGCGCTGGAGGATGGGCAGCGCGAACGCCGCCGTCTTCCCCGTGCCCGTCTGCGCCACGCCGAGGACGTCCTTGCCCAACAACGCGTGGGGAATCGCCTTCGCCTGGATGGGCGTGGGGGTGGTGTAGCCCTCCGCCTTGACCGCGCGCAGGAGGGTGTCGTGAAGCTGCAATTCGTCGAAAGTCATGTCTTCCTGGGAAACAGTGAGCTCACCGCCTTACGGTGGCGAGCAAGCCCGCGCAGCGCGCTCTTCCGACCCATGCCGGAGGCGCCTGGCGGTGCGCGGCCGGACCTCACTGGGTCCGGACCACTCGGGGAACGTCCGGGAACAGGGAGGCTGACCCACCCATTCCGGCGTCTTGGCGCGAGACCCTGCCCGCTCCCCGGGCCAAAGTCCCGCGGAATCAACGGCGGGGTGTACGTTTTGCGCCACTCCCCTCGGCGACGCCCGGACGCTCGCAGGGTCCCCTGTCTGACGAGGACTCTCGGCGCGTCGAACCTTCGTCCAAGCAAGCGAAATCGCTCACGGCTGAAACAACGAGGCCCCAGGCCGATACGAGCCCAGGGCCTCTTCCATCAAGCGTGAGTCACGGCCAGGGACGGCTGGAGCGCCTCCGGCAACGGCTCGTACTCACCCAGGCGCATGCTCGCCTGGGCCCTGCCCTGCGTACGGCCACGCAGACTCGTCACGTAGCCGAAGAGGCTGGCCATGGGCACGCGCGCCGAGACGACTCGCGCGTTGCCACGGTCCTCCATCCCCAACACCCTGCCCCGCCGCGCGGCGAGGTCACCCAGCACGTCGCCCAGGTACTCCTCGGGCGTCGTCACCTCCACCGACATCACGGGTTCGAGCACCCGCACGCCCGCGGCCCGCACCGCCTCCCGCAGCGCCAGGGAGCCGGCCGTGGCGAACGCCTGGGGCGTGGAGTCGCGCACGTGCGTGTCTCCATCCACCAACCGGACCTCCACGTCCACGAGCGCCACGCCTTCACGCACGCCCTTCTCCATGGCCCCCGCCACGCCCTTCTGGATGGCCGGCACCAGCTCCCTCGGGATGGAGCCACCCTTGGTGTCGTCCACGAAGACGAGCCCCGCGCCCCGCGCCGCCGGAGCCACGTCCAGCACCACGTACGCATACTGCCCGGGCCCGCCCGATTGACGGACGTGGCGGTACTCCTGGCGCACCGCGCGCTGGAGCGTGTCGCGGTAGGCCACCTTGGGCTGTCCCACGCGCGCCTCCACGCCGTACTCCGTCCTCAATCGGTCCACGACGACCTCCAGGTGAAGCTCACCCATTCCGGACAGCAGCACCTGGCCGCTCTCCGGGTCCACGCCCACGCGCAGCGACGGGTCCTCCGCCGCCAGACGCTGCAGGCCCTCTTCCAGCTTCGGCAGCTCCGCCGGGGACTTCGCCTCCACGGCCAGGTGCACCACGGGCTCCGGGAAGCCGAGCGACTCGAGCACCACGGGGGCCTCCACGTCGCTCAGCGTGTCTCCCGTACGCACGCTCTTCAGGCCGAGCGCCGCGGCGATGTCTCCAGCATGGACCTCCTCCACCTCCTCCCGGCGATTGGCATGCATGAACATCAGTCGGCCCACCCGCTCCCGCTTGCCGGTGGCGGAGTTGAGCAGCACGGTGCCCGCGCGCAGCGTGCCCGAGTACACGCGCAGGAAGACGATGTTCCCCACGTTCTTGTCGCTCATCATCTTGAAGGCCAGCGCGGCCGGAGGACTGTCGTCCGTGGGCTCGCGCGTGGTCCGCTGCTCCGTGCCGTACACGGAGCCTTCCACCGCCGGCAGGTCCGACGGCGCGGGCAGGTAGTCGACGACGGCGTCCAACAGCATCTGCACTCCCTTCTTCTTGAACGCCGCCCCGGCGAGCACCGGCACCAGCGCGCGTGACAGCGTCCCCGCGCGCAACGCACGCACGAGCTCCGCCTCGCCAATCTCGTCCAGACGTCCGTCCACGAACTTCTCCATCACCGCGTCGTCCAGGTCCGCCGCCGCCTCGATGAGCCGCAGCCGCCACCGCTCCACCTCCGCGCGCGCCTCCTCGGGAATGGGCAGGCCGTCGCGGTACTCGCCGCCGTCGCCGTCGAAGAGGACCGTCTTCATCCGGACCAGGTCCACCAGTCCCTGGAACTCCGAGTCCGCGCTCATCAGCGGCCACTGCACCGCCACCGGGCGAGCCCCCAGCCGCTCCCGGATGGACTCCAGGCTCATGACGAAGTCCGCGCCCACCTTGTCCATCTTGTTGATGAACGCGATGCGCGGGACGCCGTAGCGGTCCGCCTGACGCCACACGGCCTCCGACTGGGGCTCCACGCCCTGGCTCGCGTCGAACACGGCCACCGCGCCATCCAGCACGCGCAGGGAGCGCTCCACCTCGATGGTGAAGTCCACGTGTCCCGGCGTGTCCAGGATGTTGATGCGATGGGGCATGCCCGCAGAGGGCCCCGTGCGAGGAGACCAGAACGCGGTGGTGGCCGCGGAGGTGATGGTGATGCCGCGCTGCTTCTCCTGCGGCAGCCAGTCCATCTCCGTGGAGCCGTCATGCACCTCGCCCGTGGAGTGGATGCGACCGGTGAAGAACAGGACGCGCTCGGTGAGCGTCGTCTTGCCCGCGTCGATGTGCGCCATGATGCCGATGTTGCGATACCGCTCGATGCGAGTGCTGCGAGGCATAAAGACTCCCGTTCCCGTCGGGCAGCGAGGCCCGCGGGTGGCGATGAAGTGAGAGCCGGTTGGAGAGGGACGACGGACGCGGTGCCGCCGTGATGCCAGTCCACGCGCGACGCGCCGGAGGGGCGAGAATGCCCGCTCAGGGACGCATGGAACGAAGGCACACGACGGCCCTCATCGAGCCAGGGCGGAACCGGACTTCACGACACACGGGAACCAGCGACCCGCGCGCCGGAAGGACTCCGGCCCGCCTGCTCAAATGTCGAGCAGAACCTCGTGACGGGGGGAAAGGCACACGTCCGCCGCCGGCGCGGGGACGCGCATCAGCAGGGCTGTGAAGGAGACGGGCCTCATGATGGGATTGAGATAAAGCAGACGACTGTGATTGTCAATGCGCCCCCAGGCACGCGCGTCCGGGCGGGCACGCGCAACGTCCTGGGGAGCAAGGCATCGGCAGCCGTCGCCCGGGCGCCGTCAGGTGCTGAGGGCCCGCACCCGCGCGGCGAGGTTCTGCGTGAAGAGCCGGAAGATGCGCAGCGCGGCGCCCTCGTGCGTGTCCAGGTAGTGCTGGAAGCCCGCGCGGGTGATGCGCAGCGCGCGCACCGACGTGCGAGCCTTCACCCGCGCCGACACGGGCGCGTCCTGCACCAGGGAAATCTCTCCCAGGTAGGCCCCGGGCCCCAGGGTGTTGAGCCGGCGCGCGTCGTCCTCCGTGCCGGTGTAGACGTCCACGGTGCCCTCCAGCAGCACGAAGAGGCCCACGCCCGCGGCGCCCTTCTCCAACATGACGGCGCCCGCGGGGATGAGGACCTGGCGCGCCACGCGATAGAGGTCCTTCATGTCCACCAGCGACAGCTCGCCGAAGATGGGGATGGCCTTGAGGTAGTTGTACCCGTTGGCCTCCGGCGAGGAGCTCTGCGCGGGGAGCCGGGCGATGACGGCCTCGGCTTCCGCGTCCATGCCCATGCGGCGAAGCAGCCGCGCCTTCTCCGCGGCCAGGGCCGGATCTCCGCGCGCCGTCTCCGAGCCGCGCAGAGTGTCCGCGAGCAGCGCCAGCGCCCGGCGCGTGAAGCCCTCCGCGTCCAGCAGCATGCACATGCGCAACACCGACTCGGTGTGACGCGCGTCTCCCGCCGGCACGCACCCCAGCGCCTCCACCTCCGCGTGGGGCTGTCCCAGCTCGCGGTACAGCAGCGCGCCCTCGTGCGGACGTCCCAGGCGGACCAGACAGTGCGCCACCTGCTCGCGCGAGCCGAGCCCCCGGTAAACCTCCAGGGCCCGCTCCAGCGCGCCACCCCGCTCGAAGGCCGCGGCCGCCCGCTCCGCATCGCCCGCGCGCAGGAAGGCCTCCGCCGCGTCCACGTACTGGCCGCCCTGGACATAGAGCGACGCCATCCGCGAGTCCGCGCCGCAGCCCTGCAGGAGCCGCGCGGCGCCCGCGAAGTCACGCGCCCACGACAGGACCTCCGACAGTTGCTGGCGCTCGCGCGCGGGGGCCAGCGCCGCATCCCGCAGCAGTCGCTCGCGCTGGGCCGCGCTCAGCTCTTCGTAGAGCCGGGCGGCCGTCGCGGCGGACTCCAGCCCCATCAGGGCCTGCAGCGCCTGGAGCGTTCCTTCCGCCCCGGCCTTCTCCCCATTCCCCTCGACCACTTCCGACTCGGTCCCCGACATTGCGTCCCCCTCGCCGGAGGATGAAACCCCCAAAGTCGGGACTCCTTTCGGACGGCCCGACTCCCCGGCAGACGTGGGGTGGCTATATCACCCCTTGTTTCACCGAGGAGCTTCCGGGGCGCCCGTCAAGTGGACGCGAGGACGAGACGCGGCCTTCAGCGGACCGAGACGAGCTCCGTGTCGAAGATGAGCACCGAGTAGGGCGGAATCCTCGGCGGGTTCCCCTCCGCGCCGTAGGCCAGGTCATACGGGAGGATGAGGCGGCGCCTTCCCCCCACGCGCATGCCCACGATGCCCTGATCCCACCCCTTGATGACGTACCCCGCCCCCAGGTCGAAGGCCAGCGCGGGCCCGCCCTCGGAGGTCGTGAAGCGCGTGCCGTCCGGCAGCCAGCCCGTGTAGTGCACCTGGACCCGCCGGCCCGCGACGGCCTCGGGGCCCGCGCCCACCTCCTGGTCCTGGAGGAAGAGGCCACTGTCCAGCCGCGTCATCGCCGCCAGGTCCACGTTCAGGCTCTCCGCGTACGTCACCTTCGTCGGATCACCATCGTCCGGGTTGCCCACCGGCGGCGTGGGCTCCTTGGGGTCATCTCCACACCCCATCAGGGGGAGCACCAGGGCACAGAGCAGCACGGAGCGACGAAGCATGGAGGTCCTCGAAAAGGAGCGCGGGCCCCGGGCCCGCG
This sequence comes from Myxococcus guangdongensis, assembly GCF_024198255.1. NCBI lineage: Bacteria > Pseudomonadati > Myxococcota > Myxococcia > Myxococcales > Myxococcaceae > Myxococcus > Myxococcus guangdongensis. The sequence goes on along the minus strand of NZ_JAJVKW010000016.1, from coordinate 117,602 downwards.
ATGAACGGCCCCAAGCCTGCCCCGACGCGTCCTTCCGCGAAAGCAGAAGTGCGACCGCCTGCCTGCCGCCAGGGGCGTCTCGGGCCGTTGGAGGGACCGCTGGCGAAATGCACGGGCACCGACCGAGGGCTTCCGCTATTCAGGAGCGCGATGCCCCGCTGGCTCAGCCTCCTCCTGTTCTTCGTCCCCGTGCTCGCGCTGATGGCGAGCGCCCATGTCTACCTCTACCGCCGGCTGGTGAGAGACCTCACCGCGCGCCAGGGGCTGCGCCGCGCGGCGCAGGTGCTCTTCACGCTCGGCTTCCTCGGCGCGGTGGGCTTCCGCTTCCTGGGGAGCCTGTTCCCCTCGGACCTGACCCGCGCGGTGGGCATCGGCCTGCTCGCGTGGATGGGGCTGGTGATGTACCTGCTCTTCTACACGCTGGGGGTGGAGCTGCTCGAGCGAGGCAGGCGCAGGCTCGCGCGCCGTGCCTCACCGCCCGCCGAGCCACCCTCGGGTCCGCCCTCTCCCGAGCGCCGCGCCGTCATCACCGGTGGCCTGGCCGTGGGCGCGGGACTGGCGGGCGTGGCGACGACGTCGTTCGGCGCGTGGCGGGCCTTCCATCCTCCGGACGTGCGCGACATCCCGGTGAGACTGCCCCGGCTGCCTCGGGCGCTGGACGGGTTCACGCTGGTGCAGCTCACCGACATCCACGTGGGGGACGTGCTCCAGCGCCACTTCGTGGACGAGCTGGTGGCGCGCACCAACGCGCTGAAGCCGGATGTCATCGCCATCACCGGGGACCTGGTCGACGGCACCGTGGCGGACCTGGGGGCCTACGTGGCCGGCTTCGGCGCCCTGCGCGCGCGACATGGGGTGTACTTCGTCACCGGAAACCATGACTACTATTCGGGCGCATCGTCATGGGTCGCCTACCTGGAGCGTCTGGGCATCAACGTGTTGCGCAATCGCGCCGTGTCCATCGGCGACGCGAGCGCATCGTTCATGCTCGCGGGCGTGGACGACTGGAGCGCGGACCGGATGGGTCTGCCCGGGTACGACCTGGACGCGGCGCTGCGCGAGGTGAGCCCGGACCAGGCCTCCGTATTGCTGGCGCACCAGCCCTCCAACTTCGACGAGGTGGCCCGACGCGGCGTGGGGCTCCAGGTCTCCGGCCACACCCACGGCGGCCAGATGTTCCCGGGCAACGTGGTGGGAGACCTCATCTGGGGGGAGCGCAACGCGGGGCTCAGCCGCACGGGCGACTCGCAGATCTACGTCAGCCGGGGCTGCGGCTTCGTGGGCCCGCCGATGCGCGTGGGAGCCCCACCCGAGATTGCCCGCCTGGTGCTGATGCCCGGATAGGCCCTGGCGGCGTGGCGGATTGCCTCGTGGGGCGTCGCGGCATCGGGTGCCCGACACGGGCGCGCCGAGGGGCTGGGGGGACGCCGGAAACACATTTCAGGGTGGGCCGTCCATGAGCCGGGTGATGGGGAGTCCCTCGGACGAAGAGCTCATGGAACGGTTCTGCGCTGGTGCACAAGACGCCTTCGAGGCCCTCTTCGCCCGTCATTCGGGGCGGGTGCAGGGCTTCCTGACGCGGATGGTGCGCGACGGACCGCTCGCCGAGGACCTCTTGCAGACCACCTTCCTGTCCGTCGTCCGGGCCCGGGGCCGCTATGAGCGCGGCACCCGCTTCTCCCCCTGGTTGATGACCATCGCCGCCAACGCCGCGCGCGATGCGCTGCGCCACCGTCAACACGTGGACGCCTACTCCTCCGGCGAGGGCACAGGCGCCCCTACATCCGCCCCCCCACCCTCCGGGGACCCGTCCCTGCGCCGCCACCTGCTGGACGCGTTACAACAGCTTCCTCCCGACCACCGCGAGGCGGTGGTGCTGAGCAAGGTGGAGGGCTGGTCGTTCGACGAGATCGCGGCGCTTCGGGGCATCAGCGCGGGGGCCGCGCGACTCCGGGCGCATCGGGGATACGAGAAGCTCCGGGAGCTGCTCGGAGGGCTGGGAGAGGCGCGATGAAGACGCCCATGGACATCGACGCCCTCCTCCAGGAGGAGCCCCGCCCGCCGGACACCGCGGCCCTCGAGCGCGCCCTCGCGAGCGCCCGGGGCGAGCTGGCGCTGCGCAAGCCCGTGCGCGGCTGGCGCACCCAGGCCACGTGGGTGATGGCGTCCTCTGGAGGCCTCGCGCTGATGGCCGCCGTGGTGATGCTCGCCGTGGGCGCGGTCAGCGCGGGGGCCCTGTGGGCGCGAGCCCCGCTGCTGCTCCTGTTGCTCATGACGAGCGGCGTTTGCGCCTGGGGCGCGCTGTCTCCGCGCGGACGGGATTTGCGGCGGGCCGCCGTGGGCCTGGCCATGGCCTGCGCGGCGACGCTCGTGCTCGCGCGCGGTTCGCCGACGACGCCTCCGTCGCTGCCCGGCTGGGTGTGCACCGCGAGCCATCTGGCCGTGGGCATCATCCCCCTGGTGGTGGCGGTGGTGGTGCTGCGGGGGGCCGCGTTCCAGCCGCTGCGGGCCCTGTGCGCGGGGTTGTCCGTCGGCACGACGGGCGCCTTCGTCGGAGAGCTGGCCTGTGAGCAGGACTGGCGCCACGTCGCCGGTTACCACCTGTTCGCCTGGGGGTTCATCTGTGTGGTGGCCCTCGTCCTTTCACGCACCCTCAAGCCTCGCTCCTACGCCCCATGAACGACCCCTCTCTCATCGTGAGCACGAACGTGGACGGCGCGCCGGTGAGGATTGGCGAGCGCGTGAAGGTCGTCTCCCACTCGTCCGACGGCACCATCAGCGCCGGCTTCCTGGGCCACACCGGCGTCGTCGTGGCGCTCGTGTACGACGACCCCGTGGCCCAGTACCCCGCGGACCCGCTCATCCAGGTGCGCGTCGACGGACTGGGCGAGGACCTGTTCTTCATGGACGAGCTCGTCCCGGAGTGGGCCTCCGCGCCCCTGCCGCGCCCGCCTCGCGAGAAGAAGACCGAGCGCCCCGTCCCCTCCGTGTGGCGCGTGCAGTGAGCACCCGACACGGCGCACCGGAGCAGGGCATGATTCCGGAGTGGTGACACCACCCGACGATTCACTCCGCCCGCTGGGCCGTAAGGCCTACGGCTCGATTCCCCACCTGCCCGGCTCGCGCACCGGCCCCGCGGACCACCACCTGAGCATTCCGCTGGCGCGTGTCTGCACCGAGCGGCTTCGCGACGCGAAGGACCGCGTCATCGTCCTGGAGAAGCTGGACGGCTCGTGTGTCGCCGCCGCGAGGCTCGGAGAGGAAGTCATCGCGCTCGGTCGCGAGGGGCGTCTCGCCGCGCACTCCCCCAACGAGGCCCGGCAGCTGTGGGCTAAGTGGGTCACCCTCCATGCCGAGCGATTCAGGGCCGTGCTCCAACCCGGTGAGTGGCTGGTCGGCGAGTGGCTCGCCCTCGCGCATGGCACCCGCTACGCGCTGCCGCACGAGCCGTTCGTCGTGTTCGACCTGATGCAGCAAGGACAGCGCCTGCCGTGGGAGCAGCTCACCGCCCGAGTCCGCGCGGGCGACTTCGTCACGCCGGGGCTCGTCCACGAGGGGGGCCCGCTCGACATCGACTCGGCCATGGGGCGCCTCGCGTCCGGTGGTTTCCATGGGGCCGAGGACTCCGTGGAGGGCGCGGTGTGGCGCCTGGAGCGACAGGTCGGCAAGGGTGTCAGGGTGGAGCTGCTGACGAAGTATGTCCGTCGCGACAAGGTGGACGGGAGCCTCCTGCCCGAGAACACCGGGCGACCCGCCCACTGGAACTGGCGCCCGTCAGCGCCCTCTGCGCGGGAAGTGCTTCCATGAGCCGGGCCATCTTCGTCACCGGGAACCGCTACAAGGCCGACGAGGTCGGCCGACTGCTGGCGGGACTCGACGTCTCGCCGAAGAAGCTCGCCCTGCCCGGCTTCTCCGACGCGGAGCTCCAGGGCCCCAGCCCGTTGGACCTCGCGAGCATCGCGAGGCGCAAGGTGCTCGCGGCCCACGCGGTGCTCGGCACGCCGTGCTTCGTGGAGACCACCGCCCTGGAGCTGGATGACGGCACCTGCTTCACCGGCGCGCGGTTCAAGAAGGAGCTGCTCGAGCGGGGGATGCAGGACTTCCTCACCGAGCACGGTGGTCGTCGTGGGCGCACGCGCGTGGCCGTGGCCTTCAGCGAGGACGGGCATCCGGACCGCGTCCGCGTCTTCGAGGACGCCATCGAGGGCACCCTGCTCACCGAGCCCCGTGGCAGCGGCGGCTTCGGCTGGGACAACGCGTGGCGGCCGGATGGCTACCAACGCACGCTCGCGGAGATGGAGCGCAACAAGTTCTTCCTCAACATGCGCCACCGGCCCTACCTGGAGCTGTCCGACCTGCTGCGCCCCGCGTCCCCGGGTGGCGCCTACGAGGCCCACCTCACCGTCTCCGCCCGCTCGGAGGAGGACCTGCTGCGCTTCCGCGCGTTCTGCGACGCGTCTTCCGTGAAGTGCATCTTCATCGAGCTGGGCCGAGGCGCGGAGCCCTTCCAACCCATGACGGCCTCGTACCACCACGGCACGCTCCGCCATGCGCTGGAGGAGGTCAGGAACATGGCGCGCGCGCTCGCCAGCGACGGCTTCGACGTGACGCGCATGAAGCTGGAAGCCCTGGGCAAGAACCGCGACATGCCCGAGGACGACGCCGCGGCGCTCGCCCAGCCATCCAACTACTTCGAGTTCCACGTGAAGGTCCTGCTCCCCGCGCAAGGCGCGGACATGGAGACCCTGCAGGCCCGCTGCGCGCGCCACGGTGCCCACCTGTCTCGCAATGCGCGCAAGGTGCGCGAGGACGGCGCCTCCGAGCGCTTCGTCACGCTCCGCGTCCACGGCCTGGGCAAGGTGAAGGCGGACGCGCGCTTCACTGCGCTGCTCGAGGACCTCGCGGAGCTGGGCCTGCCGCTGACGCAGCGGCTGCGCGAGTACACCGTCTACGACTCCAACCACGCGCTGGACCGGGGCTGGCTGGAGACCTCGACATGAGCCCGCTGCCCTTCCCGCTCCGAGCCAGCGCCGCCGCGCTCCGTCGGCTCGCGCGCACGTCCCAGGCCGCCGACTTCATCCTGCGAGGCGGGATGATGATGCGGCTGTGGAGCGGCCCCGTCCCCCGCTCCGTGGAGGACCTGGACTTCCTCGCGGCCTTCCCGTTCCACGAAGGCGACACGGTGGACCGGTTCGTGGACCTGCTGGGCGTGGACGTCGCAGACGGCTTCGTCTTCGGCGCCATTCGCTCGGAGGTCATCTGGGCGGAGACACCGTTCCCCGGCGTGCGCATCCACGTGGAGACCTGTCTGCCCGGCGCGGAGTCCCCGCACCTGCTGCGCATCGACACCGGCTTCGGCGACCCGATGAATCCGCCGCCCGCCTGGTTCGATTACGCGACGGACGATGGCACCACCGCGCGCGTGCTCGCGTGTCGACCCGAGACGTTGCTCGCGTGGAAGCTCCACAGCCTCTTCGAGCGAGGCAAGGGACGCTTCCGCCCCAAGGACCTCTTCGACGTGTACCTGCTCACCCGTCACGCGCCGCTGGAGCCGTCGCTGTTGCCCGGAGCGCTGCGGCTCGCCTTCGATTCGCGCGGAGACTCGCTCGACGTGATGGAGCGACTGGTGTCCGGTGAGCTCGGACAGAGCCCGTGGAGCCTGGAGAAGTGGGCGCGCTACCGGGCCAGTGAACCGGAGGGGCGTCCGGAGCAACTCTCGGAGGTGGTGACGGCGGTGTCCGTCGCCATCCGTCCCGTGTGGGCCGCGGCGCGAGCGCTTCCACCCTCGCGACCCTGATGAAACACCCGCGCGTCAGTACGACGCCGTGAGTCCCCAGTGGATGCTGGAGTACGTGTCCTCGGCCACGCCTCCATTGTCCCAGCCGATGCGCGCGCCCGGACCACTGAAGGTGTCCTTGTAGTGCGACAGCTTGAAGCGCACCTGGTAGCCGAACGGGCCCCACAGCTCGCCGGCGACGCCCAGCTCCGCTTCCCAGCCGAACGACGACACCGACGTACCGTAGTCACTCACTTCCAGGTTCAGCGCGCCGCCCTCGTCATTGAAACCCTGGCCGGGCTTCGGGCTGATGAAGAGCTGCCCCGCGGCCTCCAGACGCACCTGACGCAAGAGCGGCACGGAGACCTCCAGGCCCACCGAGGGATACAGGCGATGCGTGCTGGACAGGGGACTCTCCGCGTCCTCTTCGACATCGAATGCGCGCGAGAGCAGGCCCGCCTTCACCCCGGCGTAGCCCAGGAGCTGGCGCGACGAGCCGAAGCCGAAGAAGTAGCGGTACATCGCCTGCGCGGTGAGCACCGAGTCGGTGGCCACCACTTCACGCGTCGCGGACTGGCCCACGTCGTTGAACAGCGTCACGTTGGTGGACGCGTACCCACGCCGGTAGCCCAGCACCACGCCCAGCCCGCGCACCGCCGAGGGACGCCGCGCGAAGGGCAACAGCTCCAGCTCCGCGGAGATGCCCAGGTACGGCACGGACGACTCGTAATCCGAGCGATCTCCGACCTGCTCCTCCTCGGGCTTGCGGTCGAACTCGCCGCAGGACTTCACGCCCGGACGCGTGCAGTACTTCCGCCACGTCGTCGTGCCCCCCAACGTGAGCCGGGCCAGCGGCGGACGCAGCGGCTCCTCGCCCACCGTGCCACCCGAGCCCGTGTCCAACCCCACCTCGAGGAACGGGTCCGTCGTCGTGTGCGACTCCGGCTCCTCATCCATCGGCGGAGGCCCGTCCTTCGGCTGGGGGCCGATGGCCACCATGTCGGGCGTCTTCGGAGGCGTGGGCGTCGCGGGCTCCAGCGGCTTCGGGCGCTCCACGGGACGCTCCGCCACGGGCTCCAGCGGCTTCGGCGTCTCCAGCGGCTTCTCGGTGGGGGGCGGAGGCGGAGGCGTGCGAGGCGCCTCGGCGACGGGCGTCGGGGGCGTCACGGGCTCGGCGGGAGCGAGCGGCTCGGACGGAGTGACGGGCTCCTCGAACGGACGCGCCGCGCCGCTCAGCGCGTCGACCACCGCGGCCACGGCCAGCTTCACGTCCGCGGGCGCGAGCTTGCCGCGCGTCAGCTTCACGTCCTGCTCACCCAGCACCGCGCCGCTCGCGTCCAATACGCGCACCGTCAGGCTCGAGCCGCTCACGGTGCCCGTGACGGCCGCGTCCAGCTTCATCTTCGGCGCCACCTGGGCCAGGGGCGCGTCGGTGAACAGGGCGTTGCCCTTCAGGCCTTCCTTCTTGCCGAGGGTGGCGTACTGCTTCAGCGACGCCACCTTCACCGGCTTCGCGCGGCGCAGGGCCGACTCGACCTGTGCCCGGACCTTGCCGCCGCGATCTCCCTCCACCGTCAACACGACGAGCTGCTTGGGGGCCTCCTTGGGCGTGACGGTCTTCTTGGGCTTCGCCTCCCGCGCCTTGGCCGTCTTCGCCTTCGCTTTCGGCTTGGGCGCCACCACCTGCGCGGGCACCGCGCGCTTCTTCTTGACGACCTGCGCCAGCGCTCCCGGGGAGGCCAGCGTCACCGCCACGAAGAGCACCAGGCCCCAGCGAACCATCGCGTGTTGGGAGTTCATCATTCGGGACTGGAAGGTTCACCCAGCCCGCACGCGATGTCCAGGCTTGCCCGGCGGTCCGCCCTCAGGCGTTCAGGTGCGCCGGGGCTCCCACCACCGAGGGAGAGGACACGCGCCGCCCCTCCGACTCAGGCTCGCTCCCTTCCTCGTCGGTGGCGTCCGGGGCCGACCCGGTGGCCTCCGCCACGTAGGCCGCGCGGCCGATGCCCAGGAAGTCGCGACGGTAGATGCGCACCATCGCCATGAAGATGGACGCGATGAGCGGCCCCACGAGCAGCCCCATCATCCCGAACACCGCCAGCCCGCCGAACATGGACAGGAAGACGAGCAGCGGGTGCAGCGCCATGCGCGAGCCACACAGCCGGGGACGGATGACGTTGTCGATGGTCCCCACCAGGAAGGTGCCCCACGCGAGCAGGAAGACGCCCTCGCTCACCTTGCCCATGGCGATGAACACCACGCCGATGGGCCCCCACACCAGCGCCGTCCCGCCCACCGGCACCAGCGCCACCAGCACCATGGCCGCGCCCCACACGCCGGCGTGCGGCACCCCGGCGATGAGCAACCCCACGAAGCCCACCGCGCCCTGGATGAGCGCCGTGACGGTGTTGCCGTAGACGATGGCGTACGCGACGTCGGTGAACTCGCGCGAGAAGGCCTCGAAGTAGCGGCGGTCCAACGGAATCAGCCGCGTCACCTCCGCGACGAGCCGGCGGCCGTCGAGGAAGAAGTAGTACATGGCCACCGTCATCAGGAACATGTTGATGACCAGCTCCGTGCCCGCGCCCACCAGGTCCTTGAGCAGGGCCGCGCCGCCCGTCACCGCCGCCATCAGCGAGCGCTCGGTCTGCGCGCTCTCCAGGTCGAAGCGGACGTAGCGGCTCAGGCCGCGGGGCAGGCTGGAGGCGAACTGGTGTCGCAGGTCCACCCGCTCGAGCAGGTCCTGCGCCTGACCGACGAACTGGAACACCTCACGCGCCACCATCCACCCGACGAGGGCCAGCGGCGCGAGGATGAGGAGGAATACCGTGAGGGTGGACAACCCGGCGCACAAGGGCTTGCGGCCCCGCAGCTTCTGACACAGGTAGTCCTGCACCGGCATGAACAGGACGACCAGGAAGCCGCCCAGCAACACCGGCATCAGGAACGGCAACAGAATCCTGGAGAAGAGAATCAACGCCAGCGCAAACAGCGCCGCGAACACGTAGTTCGACCACCGCCGCGAATCAGCCACCGCCCCACCCCACCCCGCCCGACGAGCCCACTGCCCGCCCCCAACCTAGGAATCGCGCTTCCCGCCGGGAAGTCCGACATCCCCCACATGAGGACATCACCCATGACTACTGGACGTTTCACGCTGACGGGCCTCGCGATACTGGCCACGGCCCTGGGACTCGGCGCTCCCGGCTGCGGAGACTCCGCCACGCCCTGCACCGACTGTCCGGCGATGGAGGGCCGCTACCGCATGGCCTTCGGCGACGCGGGTGTCCCCGCCGAGTGCCTCAATCTGGGCGTGGACCTGCCGCGCAACAGGCCCCTGGACGTCACCCGCTCGGCGGACCGTCTCATCGGAAACCTGGAGGGCGTGGGACTGTTGGGGAACATCTCCGCCGAGGGCTCCTTCTCCATGGCCGGCACGGGCCCGGGACAGGACGGCGGGAGGATGGACACGCTGAGCCTCGCCGGTCGCTACACGTCCCCCGAGGGGGACGGCGGCACGGCGCGACTCGACGGGACGTTTACGGGGAACTTCTCCCGCTCGGGCGTCGAACCTCCCCAGCGGTGCAGCTTCGTCACTCCGTTCTCGGCGACCCGGGAATAGCGCCACGGGCCGCCAACGGGGCGGACCTGCCTACTTCTTCTTCTCGGCGGCGGCCTTGGCCTCCGCCTTGTTCTTCTTGGCCCGCTTCTTCCAGGCCTGCTTGATCTTCATCTGCACGCGGCGGTGCTTGCTCTTGCTGCGGGCCATCGTTGACTCCTGTGCTCCATGACGGAGACGTGAAAAGAGGCGCTTAACTATCAGAACCTGAAGGGCTCCCGGAAGAGGAACCCTCCGGAGGGGGTCCGGAGGCGGTTTCCGGGGCGGTGGACGCCCCCTCGTCCACCTCGGGAGCGGGGCGCGTCGGGTAGGGAATGCCCTCCGCCCCCCGGACCTGGGTGGGCCGGGCGGCCGACACAGTCACCTCCCCCTCCCGGTCCTCGTCCGTGGGCTTCTCCCGGGAGGCGGGGGCGCTGCTCTGCTGGGGGCGCTTCTTCACCGAGGCGAAGATGGGCTTGAACGCGTCCAGGAAGCGCCGGACCTCGTCCAGGGGGAGCGCCGGGCAGTGGTTGCCGTTGGCGCCCGTCATGGAGGTGGCCATGCACATGGCGTTGAGGATGGCCTCCTCGGTGGCCTCCATCACCGCCTCGTAGAGCGGGTCCAGGCGCTGGTCCAACAGGAGCTTCAGCTTGTAGACCATCTTCTGCGTGCGGCGCGGGATGATGTTCGCGGTGGAGAAGCCCACCACGATTTCGCCCGAGCCGTGCGCCGCGTAGCTGCCCACCCGGCCGATGCCCAGGCCCACGCGCTTGCACAGGCGGTTGATCTGATGGCTCAAGAGCGGCGCGTCGGTGGCGACCACGGCGATGATGGAGCCGTAGGTGGTGCCGCGCTTGGGGGCGCCCTTGAACTTCTCCGCCAGCACCTCGCCCATGGGCAGGCCGCCCACGCGCAGGTTGTGCATCTTCCCGAAGTTGGACATCACCAGCACGCCCAGCGTGTAGCCGCCCAGGACCTCCGGGAGCTTGCGCGAGGACGTGCCGATGCCGCCCTTGAAGTCGCACGTCACCATGCCGGTGCCGCCGCCCACGTTGCCTTCGGCCACCGGGCCGGACGCCGCGTTGCGGATGGCCTCGAAGACGTGCTCCTCGCGCACGTGCCGGCCGGAGATGTCGTTGAGCCACGAGTCGTCGCACTCACCGACGACGGGGATGATGACGTCGTGCTCGTCACCGATGCCCGGGTAGCGCTCCACCAGGTGGCGGGCCACGCCGTCGGACACCGCGCCCACCGCCATGGTGTTGGTGAGCAGGATGGGCGTCTCGATGAGGCCCCACTCCATGAGCTGCGTCATGCCGGAGACCTCGCCCGCGCCGTTGAGCACGAAGCCGCCGCCCGTCATCCGCTCCATGAAGATGTTGCCCATGTTGGGCATGATGGCCGTCACGCCCGTGCGCACCGGGCCGTGCCCCGGCCTCAGCGGGCCGTCGCCCTTGATGAGCGTGCAGTGGCCGACGAGCACGCCCTCCACGTCGGTGATGGCGTTGTACTTGCCGGGCTTGAACCGGCCCAACGGAAGTCCCAGCTCGCGGGCGCGAACCCGCGGTCCCAAATACTCGGGGATGTGCACCATGCCGGCCACACTAGCGGACCATCACCCACCGTCAACCACTCCGAGGGCGTAATATCTTCAGGCGCTCGGAAGGCCCTCCTCGAGAGGGCCCCCCGAGACTGAGCGTCAGGCCTTGGCTTCGATGCGCGGCACGCCATCCGTCGACGCGGGCGCCGTGCTGGAGCCGTTCGTCGGAGCGCTGGTCCCCGCCGTCGGCGCGGTGGCCGGAGCCGACGAGACGACGGGCGCGGCGTGCGGGTGCTCGTCCAACGAGGGGCCCTTGTGCAGCCCCGGCTGCGCGGCGGGATGCGGATGCTCGCTGGCGGCGCGGCGGGCCTCGCGCTCCTTGTAGCGGCGGATGGCGGGAGCCATGATCTCACCGATGAGCGCGCGGTAGTCCATGCCCGCGCCCTGCGCGATGAGCACCAGGTCACTCCACCCAGGCGTGAGGCCGGGCAGCGGGTTGCACTCGATGAAGTAGATGCGCCCCTTGTCGTCCATGCGGAAGTCGATGCGCGCGACGTCGCGGCACCCCAGCGCCATGAACGAGCTGCGCGCCGCCGTGCGCAGCTTCTCCAGCAGCGCGGGCTCCAGCTTGGCGGGCGCGTCGTAGCGGATGCGGTCGGTCCAATCCAGCTTGTGCTGGAAGCTGTACACGGGGTTCTTCTCCCCCTTGTCCAGGAAGACGATCTCCATGGGCGGCAGCACGCGCGGGCGCCGCTCGCCGAGCAGGCCCACGGTGAACTCACGCCCGCCGATGTACTCCTCGATGAGCGCGGGCTGCTGGTACTTGCTCGCGATTTCGCGCACCACCTCGCGCAGCTCCGCCTCGCTGTGGCAGACGCTCTTGGTGACGACGCCCTTGGAGCTGCCCTCCGCCACCGGCTTCACGATGAGCGGGAAGGAGGTGAACTCCTTGTTGAGCCGCTCCTTGCCCGTGGCCATCAGCTGGAAGTTGGGCGTGAGGATGCCCGCCTGACGGACGATCTTCTTCGCCAGCGCCTTGTCCAAGGCAATCGAGAGCGTGGCCGGATCACTTCCCGTGTACGGGATGTCCAGCAGCTCCAGCATGGCCGGCACCTGGCTCTCGCGGTTGCGGCCCTTGAAGCCCTCCGCGATGTTGAAGACGATGTCGAGCGGCGTGCTCGACAGCACCGTGGGCAGCTCCGCGGTGGCCTCCAGGTCGATGACCTCGTGGCCCCAGGACGCAATCGCCTCGCGGATGGCCTGCAGCGTGTTGGGCGAGTCGTACTCGGCCTCGCTGTCCTCCACCGCCTCGCCGTGGGCGCTCGGCTTGACGCGCTTGACGTTGTACGTGAAGCCGACGCGCAAGGGGCCCGTCTTGCGCGCGGGCTTGCCCTGGCGCCGGGAGGAGTCCTTGATCTTGTAGCGCCTGGCCGCGCTCTGGATGATGGAGTTGATGACCCCGTCCAGGTGCAGGCCGTCCAGCTCCGCGGAGGCGTAGATGCCCGCGCCCGGCTCCAGGCTGGGCAGCGCGTTGATCTCCAGGAAGTACGGCACGCCCGCGTCGCTCAGGCGGAAGTCGATGCGGCCCAGGTCGCGGCAGTCGAGCGCCTGGTAGATCTTCTGCGCCATCTTCCGCACGTCCTCGGCGGTGCGCGCGGGAATCCGCGCGGGCGCGAGCACCGAGACGGCGCTCTCCTTCTTCGTCTTCAGCTCGTAGTCGTAGATGGCGTAGCGCCGACCCGCCGTCACCGCCGGGTCCACCACGTACTCCACGGGCGTGAGCACGCCGTCGTAGTCGTTGTCCACCGCGGCCAGGAACGGCACCGTCAAATCGCGGCCCGGGATGTACTCCTCCACCAGCACGCCGGCGGGATACTTCTCCAGCGCGATGGACACCTTCGCGCGCACCTCGTCCAGCGTCTCCGCGATGGAGTCCTGGGTGATGCCCTTGGAGGAGCCTTCGAAGTTCGGCTTCACGATGACGGGGAAGCGCAGGTTCTCCGCCGTCAATTCGCTGAGCTTCTCCACGTACTGCCAGCCCGGCGTGCGGATGCCCTGCTTGGACAACACGAGCTTGGTGAGCTGCTTGTCCAGCGTCACCGCCAGCGCGTACGCGTCCGAGCCCGTGTACGGGAAGCCCAGCTCGTCGAAGAGCGCGGGATAGAACGCCTCGCGGAAGCGGCCGCGTCGTCCCTCGGCGGTGTTGAAGATGAGGTCGGGGCTGTACGCCTCCAGCCGCGCCACGGTGCGCGAGGCGGGACCGCTGACCTCGAAGCGCTCCAGCCGGTGGCCCAGCCGCTCGATGGCCGCGGCCAGCGCGTTGACCGTCTCCTGGGTGTCGAACTCCGCTTCCTCTTCCGAATCAGACAACCTGAGATTGTGGGTCAGCGCGATGCGCACGGTAGCCCCCTTCTCTTCTTGAGCGAGCGACCGCGGCGCATCTTCGCCGCGGACATGAGTCTGCCCGGCGCGCGCTGATGCGCCACCGGGTCGCGGGCTGCAACGGTTGCGCCCGCCACAACCTTCCCGTCCACCACCTGCGTCTGCGCCCAGGTATCGCCGAGCCGCCAGCCGAGCGGATCCCTCACCACGCGCCACGCCTCGATGCCGCCGATGACGACCAGCCCCGCCACCGCGGCCACCGGCCCCAACGGCTCCGGCATCATCCCCAACAGGACGATGAGCGACAGCGGCGCGTTGCGAAGCGTGCTGTCACGGTGGCGCGCCGCCGAGCGCGTGGGCAGGTGCATCACCTTCACGCCGAAGATGCGCTTGCCCACGCTCTGGCCTTGAATCATCCCGTCCGCGAGCAAGAGGAACAGCAGCGCCACGACGGAGCCCGCGCGTCCACACACGACATACAGGCCCCACGCCACCGCCACGTCCACCACGCGCGCGCCCAGGCGCAGCCACAAGGACGCCTTCGGGTACGGAGAGCCTGGCGCGGCGTCCTCCACCACGAGCCTCAGCGCACGGCCACCGCCACGGCTGGCCGCCATCAGGACGCGCTCTCGGGGTGCACTCACTCCTCGGGCTCCAACGTGAGACCCTCCTCGGGGGGCTCCGGCTCGTCCAACCCCGCGAGCCGCGCCAGCCGCTCATGCGCGCTCAAGGGATGGAACGGAGGATGGGAACCCTCGCCCGGCGTCCACGCATTCCCCGCGGACGTCGGACCCGACTCGGACAGGCGCAGGAGCTTCGCCCGCGCCGCGTCCTCGTCCGGCGCCTCCGCCACACCTTCACGGGTGAAGAGGATGAACGCCATGGCTGGCCGCTTGGAGGACTCGCGCATCGCGAACTGCACGCCGTCCAGGTTCCAGCCCTTCGCCGTCCACTCGTTCAGGGTGCGCTCCAGCGCGCCCTCGTCCACCGTGGACAGCTCGACCACTTTGTACTGCAACGAAGCCCCGGTACGAATCACGGGAGCGCGCCGGGTGCTGGAGCGCGGCTTCGACTTCGCCGGACCGCGCCGGCGTGGGGGCGGGGGCTTCTCCGACCTGCGTCTGGGACGCTTCTTCTTGGTGGGCATCGTGCGCCGGCTATTTGGACGCAACGCCCGCGGCGGATCAAGGGCAACCCGCGCGCGGGGCTCGGGGGTGTTGGCTACAGGAGCTTCGCGGCTTCCAGCGCGTGGTAGGTGATGATGAGGTCGGCGCCCGCGCGCTTGATTCCGGTGAGCGTCTCCAGCATCACCCGTTCGTAGTCAATCCAACCATTCTGGCCGGCGGCCTTGAGCATGGCGTACTCGCCGGAGACGTTGTAGGCGGCCAGCGGCAGGTCGAAGCGCTCGCGCACGGCGCGGATGACGTCCAGGTAGGCCAGGGCGGGCTTCACCATCAGCATGTCGGCGCCCTCCTCCACGTCCAGCGCCGCCTCCTTGAGGGCCTCGCGCACGTTGCCCGGGTCCATCTGGTAGCCGCGGCGGTCTCCGGACTTGGGCGTGCTCTGGGCGGCCTCGCGGAAGGGGCCGTAGTAGCCGGAGGCGTACTTCACCGCGTAGGACATGATGGGGACGTCGATGAGGCGCACCTCGTCCAGCGCCTTGCGGATGGCGCCCACGCGGCCGTCCATCATGTCCGAGGGCGCGATGATGTCCGCGCCCGCCTGGGCGCAGGTGACGGCCATCTGCGCGAGCAGCGGCAGCGTGGCGTCGTTGACCACGTGGCCGTCCTCCAGCACCCCGCAGTGGCCGTGGTCCGTGTACTCGCACAGGCACACGTCGGCGATGACCTGGAGGTCGGGCTCGGCCGCCTTGATTTCGCGGATGGCGCGCTGGACGATTCCGTCGCGCGCGTAGCCCTGGGTGCCCTGGCCGTCCTTGTGGTCGGGGATGCCGAAGAGGATGACCGAGGGGACGCCCAGGGACTTCGCCAGGCGGGCCTCGGCCACGGCGTGCTCGAGCGACAGGTTGAAGATGCCCGGCATGGACGCGATGGGACGGCGCACGTCCCGGCCTTCCACGACGAAGAGGGGGTAGATGAAGTTCCCCGGGTCGAGGCGCGTCTCGCGCACCATCTCGCGCAGGACGGGCGAACGACGGAGGCGACGGGGGCGATGGACGGGATGGGCCATGGTGCTCGCCGGTATAAACCGGCGCGCCCACGCCTTCATCGTTTCCGTCCGGGCGCCCGCCCGCTCACCCTGCGACGAGCCTCCAGCTGTGCTGATGGCGCCGGCCTTCCCGGGCGTGACGCTGGGCCCGGGCCTCGGCGAGGTCCGCCTCGTGCAGCGCCCGGGCGTAGCGCACGCGCGCCGCCTCCCCGCCAGACGCCAGCTCCTGCTCGGCGGCCGCCAGCTCCCGACGGGCCTCTTCACGCTGCTGCTCGACGCGTTCCGCGTACGTCATCCACTTCCTCCTGCCTTGGGGTGTGCCGGCGTGGATTGCACGGGACGGACCAGCGAAGGGCCACATCGCAAGGGGGCGAAACGACGAGGTGTCGCGGCGCGGCAGCGACCTCGGGCGTGCGAAACCGATTTCCCAGGGCCGCGAAAACGAGGTCGCGGGGATTCAGAGCGCGCGCACGGCCGCCCGCCCCTCCCCCGGAGGGCCGACACAGGCAATCGCCGCACGGCTGGCTCGTCTACAGTTTCGACCGTGACATCCCAGACGCCCGCCATCGAAGTGACGAACCTGCGCAAGACGTACCAGCGCGCCTTCCGCAGGACGGGGAACATCGCCCTCAGGGGCATGGACCTGTCGGTTCCCCAGGGGAGCGCCTTCGGGCTCATCGGCCCCAACGGCGCGGGGAAGACGACGTTCATCAAGAGCCTGCTCGGCATCGTCCAGCCCACCGAGGGCACCGTGCGCGTCCTGGGTGGCACGCCCGAGGACGCCCGCATCCGCGCGCGCATCGGCTACCTGCCCGAGCGCCTGCACCTGCCCGGCTCGTGGACGCCCACCGCGTTCCTCGCGACGGTGCGCCAGCTCAAGGGCCTGAAGCCGGACGCGCCGGGCCACCTGAAGCTGCTCGAGCGCGTGGGCCTGGCGGACGCCGTGGGACGGAAGATTGGTGGGTACTCCAAGGGAATGCGCCAGCGGTTGGGGCTGGCGGCGGCGCTCGTCGGGGAGCCGGAGCTGCTCATCCTGGACGAGCCCACGGACGGCATCGACCCGATGGGGCGCATGGAGGTGCGGCGCATCCTCCAGGACGAGGTGCGGCGGGGCACGACGCTCTTCCTGAACTCGCACCTGCTGGCGGAGACGGAGCGCGTCTGTGACAGGGTGGCCATCCTCGCGGACGGCCGCGTGGTGCGCGAAGGGCGGTTGGACGAATTGGTGCGCGGCGGCTCGCGGTGGGTGGCGCGCTTCGCGCCGGGCACGAGCGCCGAGGCGCTGGCGCTCGCGGGCTTCACCCCGGCGCGAGCGGACGGCGTGTACCACGTGGAGGCCGAGGACGCGGCGGCGCTCAACGGCGCGTTGGACCGGGCGCGGGCGGCGGGGGCGCTGCTGGTGGAGCTGCGGCGGGACGGGATGGACTTGGAGTCGGTGCTGCTGGGGACCATGGGCGCCGGCGCGGCGCGGGCGGAGGTGGCGGCATGAGGCCGGTGGTGGGAATCGCGGGTTACGTGCTGCGCGAGGCGGTGTCGCGCAAGTTCATCCTCGCCTTCATGGTGGGCATCACCCTGGTGCTGACGGTGGTGGCGCTCAGCCTGCGGCTGGAGGTCATCGACGGGGCGCTGGCGGCGTCGCGGCTGTTCGGTCAGGACATCCGCGCGAACATCCAGTCCGTCGACGTGGCGTTGCGGCCGGTGTACCAGGCGGCGGCGTTCATCGTGTTCTACGGCGGCATCCTGTTCGGCATCGTCGCGTGCTCGGACTTCGCGCCCAGCTTGATGTCACCGGGGCGCATCGAGCACCTGCTCGCGCTGCCCATCCAGCGCTGGCACCTGCTCGCGGGGACGTTCCTGGGGGTGATGACGCTGGCGCTGGGCGGGACGCTGTATGGCACCACGGGGCTGGTGCTCATCTTCGGGGTGAAGGCGGGGTACTGGACGGTGGGGCCGCTCGTCGCGGGGTTGATGGCGTGCGTGGGCTTCGCGGCGGTGTACGCGGTGATGTTGACCACGGCGACGCTGGTGCGCAGCGCGGCGTTGTGCGCGGCGTCGGGCTTCGCCTTCATGGTGGGCGGTATCATCGCGGGCAACCGGCAGCAGATCGCCCGGTTCTTCGAGGAGGGGCTGAGCCGCGACGCGTTCCTGGGCGTGACGCTGCTGCTCCCCCGGCTGTCCGCGCTGGCGGAGGCCGCCGGAGACCTGGCCGCGTCACTGCCCCTGGAGGTGAGCTCGCTCGGGACGCTGCTCCTGGGGGTGTTCGTGTTCGGGATGGCGGCGCTCGTGGTGGGATTCTGGCGGTTCGAGGGAAAGGACTACTGAGATGGAGAGGCGCCAGAAGCGAGGGGCGTGGTTGGTGATGGCGGCGCTGTTGTTCGTGGCCGCGGCGGTATTGATGTTCCTGGGTCAGGGCGACAAGACCGAGACCGAGGAGCCGAAGGTGGAGTTCCCCCGGCGGATGCGCGCGCCGGAGCGGGAGCGGGCGGAGCGACGCAGGACGCAGCCGACGCCCGTCGCGCCGGACGCGGGCGAGCAGGCCGCCACGCCCGCGAAGCCTCGGGATCCGCTGCTCGCGGCGCTGCCGCGGGGCCCGGGCAAGACGGCGGTGGTCATCGAGGCCAACGCGCTGAGGCACTCGCCCATCGGCGCGCTGCTGCTGGACTGCATGATGCGCGACGGTGGCAAGCAGTTGGAACAGTTCCGACAGAAGAGCGGCGTGGATCCGCTCCAGGACCTGGACCGGCTGGTCATCACCGACGAGGGGATGATGCTGTCGGGCAACTTCAGCAACGCGCGCTACCAGGAGCTCCTGGGCGACCGGGTGTCCGCGGACTACGGCCAGGGCGCGCGCGTGTACGAGGCGGGCGAGTCCACCGACACGATGAAGGACGGCACCACCGTCACGCGCCGGGGCGGGCCCTCCATCGGGACGTGGAACAACCAGCTGCTGGTCATGGGCAGGAACCCGGACGAGGTGAAGGCGGCCATCGACCGCGTGGAGGGGCGCGGACCGGACGAGCCTCCCGCCATCTCCGAGAACAGCACGTACGGCGAGATGTACGGGGTGCTGTCGGTGGAGCACATCGCCCGGCTGCTGCCGAAGGAGCAGGCGGCGCTCGCGCAACGGCTGCGTGACGTGGCCCAGAACGTGGAACTGCACCTGGACGCGAGCTCCGACGTGGCGCTGGTGGCGGAGATCCAGGGTCCGAACGCGGACGACGTGACGGACCTGGGCAAGTCCCTGGGCGCCGCGCTGTCACTGGCCCGCATCAAGGCCCAGGCGGGCGAGGACAAGGACCTGGCCCAGCTGCTCGACTTCGCCAAGGTGAAGCCGGACGGCAACTCCTTCACCTTGGAGATGGCCGTCCCCCTGGCCGTCATCCAGGAGCGACTGGCCTTCTGCAAGGAGGAGCGCCGCGCCGCCGAGGCCGCTCCGCCCTCGGAGGGCGAGGCCAAGGCAGGGGTCGAGCAGGCCCCAGCGCCCTGAGCCACGTCCGGACGCCCGGAGGGCGCATGCTCTCCGAGCGGACGGAGGACCGAGCGCCATGGCCAAGGCGCGTGGATCTCTGCGACACTCTCGTGCCGTAAGACCTGTCTCCCCCCTCGAGACAGTCCCCCGACGAGAGAACCGATTGATGATTTCACGTGTGTCGAGGGTCGCCCCGTTGCTGTTCGGCTCGGGGCTCTGCGCCCTTGTCTACCAGACGGTGTGGCTGCGGGAGTTCCGCCTCATCTTCGGCGCCAGCACCGCGGCGTCGGCGGCCGTGCTGGCCATGTTCATGGCGGGTCTGGGCTTGGGCGGCGTGCTCCTCGGTGCGCGCGCGGACCGGAATCCACGCCCGCTGAACTACTACGCCAACCTGGAGCTGCTCATCGCCGTCAGCGCGGGCCTGAGCCCGTTCCTGGTGGAGCTGGCGCGCGCGGCCTACATCGGCGTCGGCGGCACGCCCAGCCTGGGACTGGTGGGTGGAAGCGTGGCGCGGTTGGTGCTCTCCACGCTCGTGCTCGCCGTGCCCACGGTGCTGATGGGAGGCACGCTGCCGGCCGCCGCCCGCGCGGTGCAGTCGGATGAGGACCCCGCGCGTCGACACCTCGCCATCCTCTACGGCGTCAACACGCTGGGCGCCGTCACGGGCGCGACGCTGTCCACCTTCTTCATGCTGGAGGTGTACGGCAACCGCACCACGCTGTGGATCGCCTGTCTCCTCAACGCCGCCGTCGCCATCTGCGCGCGCAGCGTGAGCCGCTCCATGGAGCCCGAGCCCACCGCCGCGAAGCCCCAGGCCTCCACGGAGCCTCAGTCCACGGAGGCCCAGGCCGGGGTGCCCGCGCCGGTGACGGCCTCCGTGCCGGTGGCGCGAGCGACGCCCACGTCCCTGTTCGCGCTGGTGGCGGCCCTGCTCGTCGGCTTCTCGTTCCTGCTGATGGAGCTCGTGTGGTACCGGATGCTGGGTCCCATCCTGGGCGGCACCACCTTCACGTTCGGCCTCATCCTGGCCGTGGCACTGCTCGGCATCGGCCTGGGCGGCGCGGCCTACTCCATCGTCTTCCGGCACCGGCCCGCCACCCTGTCGGGCTTCGCGCTGACGTGCGCCGCGGAGGCCGCGTTCATCGCCCTGCCCTTCGCGCTCGGCGACCGGCTCGCGGTGTTCGCCGCGCTGCTGCGTCCGCTGGGCGGTGTCGGCTTCGGCGGGATGATGTTGGGCTGGGCCCTGGTGGGCGCGGTGGTCATCCTCCCCGCCGCGTTCATCTCCGGCGTGCAGTTCCCGCTGCTGCTCGCGCTCGTGGGCAAGGGCGGCCAGGACGTGGGCAGGCAGGTGGGCCAGGTCTATGCCTGGAACACGGTGGGCTCCATCGTGGGCTCGCTCGCGGGCGGATTCGGCGTGATTCCGCTGCTGACGGCCCCCGTCACCTGGCAGCTCGTCGCCGGCATCCTCGCCGTGCTGGGCCTGGCCTCCGCGGCGCTGTCGCTGAAGCTGGAGCGCCGGGTGCCGGCGCTGTTCGTTCCCAGCGCCATCGCCGTGCTCGCGCTGCTGCTGCTGTCGACCCAGGGCCCCACCGCGGCGTGGCGGCACGGCAGCGTGGGCGCTGGACGCGCCGCGCTCACCAACCCGACGCTCAACCACATCGACGCGTGGGTGCGCAGCAAGTCGCGCGGCGTCGTCTGGGAGAAGGACGGCGTCGAGAGCAGCGTCGCGCTCAACTCCGACAACGGGCTGTCCTTCATCGTCAACGGCAAGTCGGACGGCAACGCCATCGGAGATGCGCCGACGCAGGTGATGAGCGGCTTGCTGGGCGCGCTGTTCCACCAGGAGGCCCGCAACTCGCTCATCATCGGCCTGGGGACCGGCAGCACCGCGGGCTGGATGGGCGCCGTGCCGAGCATGGAGCGCGTGGACGTGGTGGAGATCGAACCCGCCATCCTCGACGTCGCGCGGCGCTGCGAGGTGGTCAACCAGAAGGTGATGGACAACCCCAAGGTCCACACGTTCATCGCCGACGCGCGCGAGGTGCTGCTCACCACGCGACAGCGCTACGACATCATCTTCTCGGAGCCCTCCAACCCCTACCGCGCGGGCATCTCCAGCCTCTTCACGCGCGACTTCTATCAGGCCGTGAAGGAGCGCCTGGCCGAGGGCGGCATCTTCATCCAGTGGCTCCAGGCCTATGAAGTGGACGCGCTCACGGTGCAGAGCGCCTATGCCACGCTCGCCTCGGAGTTCGAGGCCGTGGAGACGTGGCAGGTCCACTCCGGAGACCTGCTGCTCGTCGCGACGCGCAAGCCGCTGGTCCACGACGTCGACAGGATGCGGACCCGCATCGCCGAGGAGCCCTACCGCAGCGCGCTGCGCGCCACCTGGCGCACGGACGAGGTGGAAGGTGTGCTCGCGCGCTTCGTGGCCGGGCCCGCCTTCACCGCCAAGGTGGCGGAGGAGAGCCAGGAGTTCATCAACACGGACGACGTCTCCTTCATGGAGTTCGCCTTCGCGCGCAGCCTGGGACGTGACACCGGCTTCTCCATCCAGACGCTGTGGTCCATGACGAACGTGCTGGGCACGGGCCGTCCGGACATCAAGGGGCAGGTGGATTGGGACCGGGTGGCCATCAACCGCGCCTGGTACACCATCCCGCTGTCACGCGAGGAGGCCAGTCGCGCCATCGTGAAGAGCCAGGTTCCCATCATCGACGCGTTCAACAAGGGGCAGCTTGGCGCCATCCACGCGCATTGGAAGAAGGCGCGATGGGAGCCGGTGGGCCCGCGTGAGCAGTTGGTGCTGGCGCGGGTGCTCGCGAGTGTCGGTGACGAGGAGGCCCTGAAGTATCTCGAACCCCTGCGCGCGACGCTTCCCGTGGAGGCGGACCTGCTCGAAGGCGTGCTGCGGATGCGACAGCGCAAGCTGCCCGAGGCCGCCGCCCTGTTCGAGCGCGGGCTCGTCGCCCTGCGCACGAATCCGTGGCCAGCGCGCGAGGTGACCTCCTCCATCTTCCCGGAGTTGGCCGTCATCGCGCGAGCGGACAAGGCCCTGGGCCGGAAGCTGGTGGACGTGCTGGCCGAGCCGTTCGCGGCGGATTCGCTGACCGTGGCGCGCGAGGAGACCCGCGTCGAGCTCGCGAAGCTCGTGGACTGGATGGGCCTGTGCGTCTCCGTGCTGGAGCCCATCGAGCCCTTCACGGTCTGGGACAGCAAGATGCTGGATGAGCGCCGCCGCTGCTACGAGCACCACGGCCACCCCCTGGCCCTCCGCGCGGAGGCGGACCTGGAGCGACTCATCTCCCAGGCCCCGGCCGTGTTCATGAGCCAGACGATGGAGTCGCCCGTGCAGCAGGCCTCGGACGCCGCGCCCACCCCGGCCGCGCCGGACGCCACCGCCCCGGGTCAGGCCACCGGGACAGCGCCGTAGCGCACAACTCCGTGAGGGCGGCTCACACCGGGCCGCCCTCACACACGCGGGCGGACTAGGCCTCCGTGTCGAGGAACAGCAGGCCCGCCGGAGGCAACGGCTCCACGCGGAGCGTCCTCGGCGGCAGCGTGGCCTGGGCCTCCATCACCGCACGCACCTCCCAGATGGGCGGCGGATTGAGCGCGAACCCCACCTGGAACGTGCCGGACTCCACCCCCTGCACCAGCGTCTCCAACCCCTGCACCGGGAAGACCTGGGGATGTCCCGCGGCCTCGGGCTCGCGGATACCCAGCACCGTCCTCAACACCAGCGCGTTGAGCAGGGCCAGGTCCAGGCTGCGCAGCGTCGGGTTGCGCGGGGCGCCCTTCAGGTGCGCCAGGTCCAACCCCTGCCGGAAGCGGAGGATGCGCCCCCGCCCGCCCGGCAACACCAGCAGCACCGCGTGGTGCCCGGTGATGAGCGTCGCCAGTCGCTCCCTCGCGGCGATGAGCCCTCGCGGTGTGTCGAGCGGTTCATCCAGCTCGTACACCCGCGCGTACGCCGTGACGAGGGTGAGGAAGGTCTCCTCGTTGAACGTCTCCACGCCCTTGAGCGCGCGGTGGATGGGGAGCACCTCCAGGCCCGGGTCCGACAGCGGCACCACCGCGGCCAGCGTGGGCCCGCCCTCGGACAGCGCGCTGAGCGGCCGCATCGGGGCTTCGTCCAGCACCGCCTGGATGCGCTTGGAGACAGGTGAAGGCTCGATGCGGCGCAGCGACAGCCGGTGGCCGTCGTAGTCGCCTTCCCACACCAGGGTGGAGCGCTCGCTCGCCTCGGCCAGCAGCCCCCGGAAGACACCATGGTCGTCCGCGGTGAGCGTGACGGCGGGCTCGGCCTCCCAGGCGCGAGGCCGGTACGGGTCATCCTCCAGCGGGGTGCCCGCGTCCTGACGCAGCGAGCACAGCAGGTAGCGGACCGGGGGGCCGCCCAGCTTGCCCGCCGGGCTGTGGACCTCCACCACGTAGAGCGCGGGCCGGGCGTCGCGCAGCAACGTGCCCGACTCCCGCTGGCGTCGCAGCTCCGCCGAGGGGTTGGCGGCCTCCAACAGGGGCCGGACGTGGGAGGGTTGGGGCACCGCGTTGCTGCGCGGCACGTAGCCGCTGGACTCGAGGGTCCGAGCCAGCGGGGTCAGCAGGGCCGTGAAGGGATGGACGCGCGCCATGTCGCGAGAAAAGGTGGTGCCTGCCTCTCCTCGGTGCCACGACGCATGCTCGCCCGCCCTCCGGGCCGTCTACCACCAGACGTTGCGGTAGGGCCGGTCCTTGGCGGACTTCAGCGCGGAGCGGTCCACGCTCTCCTCCCACAGCAGGCTCACCGTGGTGATGGCGCCCGCGGAGCCGAGGAAGGACAGCACGTACGGCGTGGACTGGTCGAAGCCGCCCAGCACCAGACCGGAGATGAGCAGCACCGCCGCGCCCACGCCCCCGCCGAACAGGTCCGCGCGGAGAATCTGCGACGGCGTCGGGTTGTAGCGCATGGTGGCCAGCGCCAGCGCGCCCGCCCCGATGCCCGGCGCGAGCAGCAGCGCGTCCCGCCACGTCTTCGACGAGATGTCCGTTCCGGAGAAGTGGATGACGGCCAGCAGCAACGCCGCGTAGGCCGCGCCCCACCCCGCGCCGGAGGAGATCAACAGGCCGTCGTTCAGCGGGAGCTGCCCACCGCCGAGCCCCGCCGTCAGCCACGCGCCCAGCTCCGCGCCCAGGAACGCGGACCAGGTGAGCACGCCCGCGTCTTGAGTGAACAGGTCCATGAAGCCGGCCATGAACGCGCCGCCCACCCCCGAGTTGATGATGGTGAAGGACGACATGGGTTTGTCCACCCAGTTGTTGAATTGCCACCAGGAGGAGGCGCCGAAGCCCAGGCCCGCGCCAATCAACGTGCCGGCCAGCATCGCCTCGCGCGAGCTCTGGTCGAAGCTGAAGTCGTTGGCGAACGCCTGCGTGAAGAAGCCGCCCATCGCGCCCAGCGCGGTGTGGTGCGCGATGAACCGGAAGCTGCCCGGCCCCGACAGGAAGGGCCCCAGGCGCTGACGTCCATCCAGGATGGCGCCGCTGTCCACATACGGAGGCGGCGTGGCCGAGGCCGACGGCGTCAGCGAAGCGGGCGTACCGTCCTGCGTCAGCGGCGACTGCCCCCGGCGTGGGTCCGGCTCCTCCGCGCGGGGCACGTCGGACGTTTGTGGAGGGTTGTCCACCCGAGGCATCGCCGCCGGGTCCGGAGAGGCCGGCACGGTGTTCGACGGCGGCGGCTGGGCCATCCGAGGATCGACGTACGGGTCCGCGGGCGGCAGCGGCGACGGCTCCGGCGGCGTCGAGGGCGCGGTGTCCTGCGGAGGATACGAGGGCTGCGCCGGAGCCGGCTCCGACGGATACGACGAACCCACCTGGGCGCGCGCGCCTTCGGGCGACCCGAGCAGGAGCGTGAAGACGGAGCAGAGACAGAGCCAGTTTCTCAGAGGTGACACGCAAGGACTCCTTGGGTCCAAACGACACAAGACCACAACCCAGGCCCGGGTGGTGTTTTTTGCGCGCACCTGGGCAGGTGGAGGTGTGCCTTCCTGGCTCGAAGCGTCACGGGCACGGCATTCGTGCACGGATGCTTCAATTCCCTCGCGACCCGGCGCGAGCTCGGGCATCCGTGCGCATCATGCCCAACGGGTTCTCGTGGTCCGAGCTCGATGTCGACTCCGCTCGTGTGGTCGTCATCAAGGATGTCCCCCTGCCCTCCGCACGTCGGGACTTCGTCCTGTATTGGTGCATGGTCAACCATCGCGCCGAGGAGAACCACGCGCTCGATGCGGCCATCGCCCTGGGCAATCAGCTGGGGCTGCCCGTCGTCGTGTATCAAGCGCTGCGTCCGGACTATCCCCATGCGTCGGACCGGCTCCATGCGTGGGCGCTGGAAGGCATGGCGGATCTCGCGTCGGCCTTCGCGTCGCGCGGCCTGCCCTACTGGCTGGAGCTGCCGCACACGACGAAGCAGCATCGTCCCCGCCTGGCGGAGCTGGGCAAGCGCGCGGCGGCGGTGGTGTCCGACTTCTTCCCCACGTACATCATCCCCGGCCACCTGCGAGGCGCGGCCCGCGCATTGGACGTGCCGTTGTTCGCGGTGGATGCCTCGTGCGTGGTGCCCATGCAGCGCATCGCCACGGCGCAGGCCGGCGCCTACACGCTGCGCCCCAAGCTCCAGAAGCTGTGGCCCGAATACCTTGGACGAACGTTGCGCTCACGTCCGGTGAAGGCCGCGGCCGCGGGACGGGCCCTGGAGCCGGACTTCGAGCTGGCCGACGCGAAGCAGGCCCGGCAGGAGCTGTCCGCCTTCCACATCGACCACAAGGTGGCGGCGCTCGAGGAGCGCGGTGGACGCAAGGCGGCGCTCAAGACGCTGGAGGCCTTCCTCCACGGCAAGCTCGAGGGCTACGACACCGAGCGCAATGATCCAGGCCGCGCGCACCAGTCCGGCCTGTCCCCCTTCTTCCACTGGGGAAACCTCTTCGCGGGCGAGGCGGCCCGGGCGGCCATCCGCGCGCGCGGCACGGACCACCCCGCGGTGAGGAGCTTCCTCGAGGAGCTGCTGGTGCGGCGCGAGCTGGGCTTCAACTTCTGCTTCCACACGCCCGAGGACAGGCAGCTCTCGGTGCAGTCCCTGCCCGGCTGGGCGCGCGAGACGCTGTCCACGCACCAGAAGGATGCGCGCGAGCACCTGTACTCGCTGGAGCAGTTGGAGCACGCGCGCACGGCGGACGGCCTGTGGAACGCGGCGCAGCGCGAGCTGCTGGAGCGCGGCCGCATCCACAACTACCTGCGCATGCTCTGGGGCAAGAAGATCCTCGAGTGGAGCGCCACGCCCGACGAGGGCCTCAAGCGCATCGCGCACCTCAACGACAAGTACGCGGTGGACGGGAGAGATCCCGCGAGCGTGGCCAACTTCATGTGGGTCCTGGGGCTGCACGACAGGCCGTTCCAGGAGCGCAAGGTGCTGGGCAAGGTGCGCCCGATGAGCTCGCCGCGCACCGCGGAGAAGTTCAACCTGGCGCCCTACATGACGCGCTGGGGGCGGCCCGGGGATCCGCCGGTGAAGCTCAAGCGCTCGCGCCGCGTCGCGGAGTGATGCGCCGGGACGTTGACATTCGTGCGTCCGCGGACGACTCGGCGGTTCCCTTCTCGGCCCGGCGTCGATAAACGAATGGCCAGGACACTGAAATCAGGAGTCGTGCCATGGGAACGCTGAAGTTCGATATCCCCCACTCCCTGCCGAAGGACCAGGTGAAGCAGCGCGTCGAGGAGCTCCTCCGGTACTGGGGTGGCAAGTACGGGGTGAAGGCCGACTGGCAGGGCGAGGGCGCCAAGATTGTCGGCAAGGTGATGGGCATCCAGTTGGACGCCTCGTTCGTCATCACCGACAAGGCCGTCGAGGGCGAGGGCACGGACCCGGGCATGCTCCTGCGCGGGCAGGCCAAGTCCTACCTCCAGAAGAAGTTCGGCGCCGTGCTGGACCCCAGCAAGTCGCTGGACCAGGTGAAGACCTCGCTGGACTGAGGACCCAGGCCCCAGCCTCCGCGCCGCTCAGTGCGGAGGCTGCTCCTCCAGCGCGGCGAGCGCATAGCGCGCCGCGCGGGAGATGGCCTCGGCCGAGTCCAGCATCTCCGGGTAGTGCCCCGCCAGCGTGCGCTGGGGGAAGCGCAGCTGCGCAATCGCGTTGCGGTAGCTGCGACGGGCCGCCTCCGCGTCCTGGCTGCGCTCCTGCACCTGCGCCAGCAGGTAGTGGCCGATGGCGAGCGTGGGCTCCAGGAAGAGCGCCTTGCCCAGCTCCGAGCGCGCCTCCCTCAGCTCCCCGGCCTGCAGCGCGGCCACGCCACCGAACACGCGCGCCTCCACGCACAGCGGCTCGCGCTGGATGGCCTGGGCGAACGCCTCGCGCGCCTCGGTGATGCGGCCGGTGAGCGAGTAGAGGTTGCCCAACGTCAGCAGCGCGTCCAGATCACTCGGCTCGTCCACCAGCAGGCGCTGCACGCCCTGGATGGCGGCGGGGAAATCCCCCTGCGTCATCTTCCGCACCGCCATGGCCAGCCGCTCCGCCGGAGGCAGCAGCTTGGGCCACGCGGTGGCCGCGGGAATCTCACCGGTGACGGTGCGCGCGGGCGCGGACACCGCCGGCAGCTCCACGGTGGGCCGCGTGCGGACGGCGTCCGCGAGGCTCACGGCGGGCAGCTCCACGGTGACGCGGGGACGGCCCAGGTCATGGGTCTTCGTCGTCGCGGGAGGCTGCGCACCGGACGCTTGAGCCGGGGTGGACGCGGCGGGCAGCGGGCGCACCGCGGGGAACGCACTGGAGAGCGCGCCGGCCCCACGGGTGGCCGCGCTGTCCGCGGTGCTCGCGCGAGGGCGGGCCCCCTGGGCCAGCTCCACCGCGGGGCGCGCGTAGACGGCCGGGGAGAACGGCTCGGGCTCCGACGCGCGAGCCTGCTGCTCGGAAGAAGCGCCAGGATACGGGTGGATGCGCAGCGGAGGCGGACGGTAGCCCTTGTCGCTGGGCGGACGCCGGTACACGAAGGCGCCGTCAACCTCGATCATCTCGAAGCGGTCATAGACCTTGAAGAGGCTCTCCGAGTACCCGAGGAACAAGAGCCCCCCGGGCCTGAGCGCGCTCAGGAAGCGGTCCATCAGCCCGCGGATGGTGGGCAGGTCGAAGTAGATGATGACGTTGCGGCAGAGGATGAGGTCCAGCGAGTTCAGCGCGACCTTGTCGAAGACGGGGACCGCCAGGTTCTGTCCGTCGAAGCGGATGTACTCACGCAGCGCGGGCAGGGCCTCGTGGCCATCCTCGACGGGCCGGAAGAAGCGGGCCAGCCGCTCCTGCTGGATGCTGATGCTCCGACGCGTGGAGAAGCGCCCCTGACGCGCGGCCTCCACCGCGGCCAGGTTCAGGTCCGTGGCCCACAGGTCCACCTCCACGGACAGCGCGCCCAGCTCCGCCAGCACCATGGCCATGCTGTAGGGCTCTTCACCCGTGGCGCAGCCGGCGGACCAGATGGACACCTTGCGCATCTCCCGACGCGCGCGGGCGAGCAGGTCCGGCAGCACGCTCTTCTCCAGCGCGCGGAACTGCTTGGCGTCGCGGAAGAACTCCGTGTGCCCCACCGTCACCAGGGGCAGCAGCGAGCGCAGCTCCTCCTCGCCCCCCACGCCCGTCAGGCGCTGGAGGTAGCGCTCCGGCTCCTCGATGCCGAGCACGGGCATGCGGGTGGACAGCGCCAGCCGCAAGCTGTGGAACCCGTCCGGGGTGATCTTCAGCCCCACGCGCTCCAGGAGGAGCGCCGCGAGCTGCTGAAGCACTTTGTTGCTCACGTTCAGCACGCTTCCACCCACTGCACCAACGTGGGGCCGATGCGCTCCAGCGGCAGCACTTCCTGCGCCGCCCCGAGCAACACCGCCTCGCGAGGCATGCCCCACACCGTGGACGTGCCCTCGTCCTGGGCGATGGTCCGCCCTCCCCTGTCCCTGATCTCCTTCATCCCCCGAGCCCCGTCCCGCCCCATTCCCGTCAGGATGACTCCGACGCAGCGCGAGCCGAAGGACTCCCCGGCCGAAGTGAGCAACATGTCACACGAGGGCCGGAATCCGCGGAGCGCGGGCCCCGAGTCCAACTCCAACCTGCCCTCCGGTCGCACCAACAGGTGACTGCCCGACGGGGCGATGTACACCGTCCCGGGCACCATCACCATGCCGTGCTCCGCCTCCGTCACACCCAGCGCCGTCTCCATCGTCAGCCAATGCGCGAGGCCCTCCGTGAAGCCCTCGCTGATGTGCTGGCAGTAGGCGATGGGCGCGGGAAAGTCTCGTGGAATCTTCCGCAGTACCTGTGCGACCGCCTTGGGCCCCCCCAGGGAGGCCGCAATCGCCACCAGGGGATAGGGCGGCGCGGGCAGTTCCTCCTTGGGCAGCTTCGCCGAGGGGCGCGTCTGGGTCTGCCGGACGGCCTTCACCTGGGCCAGCATCACCAGCTTGCGCGACACGTGGGCCCAGAACTCCGGGCCGGGATTCGCCGGGCGCTCCATGACGTCCAGCGCGCCCAGGGCCATGGCCTGGAAGGCCTCTTGTCCGGTGAGGGCCCCGGGGTGGAGCGCCAGCACGGGCACGGGCCGCCCCGCCATCACCTGCTCGATGGCCTCCAGCGCATCCAGGCCGGTGAGGTCCACCAGCGCCACATCCGGGAAGTGGCGCTGCACGGCGACGAGCGCGCCGGGGAAGTCGACCTCGGCGGGCCCCACCGGCACGAGCGACTCGCCGTCGAACAGGCCCCGGGCCGCGAGCGCGCGCAGCCCCTTGCCCACCATGAGCACCCTGAACGCCATCACCGCCGCGACCGGTCCGCCCAAACGTCGCTCCTCAGGTCAGCCGATCGATGGCCTGCGCGAGCACTTCCACGCCCAGCTCTCCCTTGACGAGGTACGCATCCGCGCCCGCGTCCAGGCCGCGCCGCTTGTCCTCGGGCGAGGCGAGCGACGACAGGATGATGACGGGGATGCGTGCCACGGCGGGAGTCGACTTCAGCCTGCGCGCGAGCGAGAAGCCGTCCATCTTCGGCATCTGCACGTCGGTGAGGATGAGGTCGTAGGTGTTGTTCTGCACCTTGCCGTAGGCCTCCTCGCCGTCCTGCGCCTCCTCCACCATGTGCCCCAGCGCCTTGACGAGCGCGCCCTCGGTGGCGCGGGCGATGGGCGAGTCGTCCACCAGCAAGACCCGGAGCCGCTTGGCGGCCGGAGCCTGGGTGACGGGCCGCGCCATGCGGCGCACCTCCGTCATGATGTCCGGGACGTGCAGCAGCACGGCGATGCGGCCGTCCTCCAGCGCGGCGGTGCCCGCGATGAAGGGCGCGCCCTTGAGGAACTCGCCGCCGCACGGCTTCACCGCCACCTCGCGCTCGTCCACGAAGCCGTCGACGACGAGCGCCGCGTGGTCCTCGCCGTGACGGACGACGACGGCCGGAGGCTTGTCGAAGCGGTTGCCGCCATTGAGGCCGAGCAGCGGCCCCAGCGCGACGAGCGCCGTGGGCTTGCCGCGGTGACGCACGGCGAGGGTGCCGAAGATCTCGAGCCGGTCATCCGGCTTGACGCGCATCACGGCCTCGACGTCCGCGGCGGGCATGCCGTAGACGTCGTCGCCCAGACGCACCAGCAGCACCTTCATCAACGCGAGCGACTGGGGCAGCCGCAGGGTGATGGTGGTGCCGCGGCCGATGCGGCTGTTGACGCCGACGGAGCCGCCGAGCGTCTCCACCTTGCGCTTCACCACGTCCATGCCCACGCCGCGGCCGGACAGCTCGCTGACCTGCTCGCGGGTGGAGAAGCCGGGACGGAAGATGAGCTCGATGGCCTCGCGCTCCGACAGCGAGGCGGCCTGCACCGCGGTGATGAGGCGCTTGTTGATGGCCACCTGGCGCAGGCGCTCCGGGTCGATGCCGCGCCCGTCGTCCTCCACCTCGATGTGCAGCATGTCGCCGTCCACGCGCACGCGGATGCGGATGCGGCCCGTCTGCGGCTTGCCCAGCGCCTGGCGCGTGTCCGGGGACTCCAGGCCGTGGTCCACCGAGTTGCGCAGCAGGTGCACCAGCGCGTCGCGCACGTCGCCCAGCATGGACCGGTCCACGCCGATGTCGGCGTTCTCGATGAGCAGGTCCACTTCCTTCGTCTGCGTGCGCGCCATGTCGCGCACCGCGCGCGGGAAGGCGTCGAACACCGTGGACAGCGGCACCAGCCGGGCCTCGGCCACGTGGTCCGCCATCTTCGACAGGTTGCCGTGCAGCGTGTTGATGCCGTCGTCGTTGCGCCGCACGAAGCGGAACGCATCGTCGCGCAGCATGTGCAAGTCGCTCTCGACCCGGTCCAGCTGCGCGCGCACCTCCACCGGGATCTCCAGCGCCTCCGCCAGGCGCAGGAACCGGTCGCCCATGCGGCTGAAGCGCTCGAACAGCTCCTCCGTCTCGGAGCTGCGCAGCCGCCCTCGGGCGCTCTCCACCAGCAGGTCGCCGGCGAGCAGGCCCAACGAGTCCAGCACCTCCACGTTGACGCGGATGGAGCGGTCGGCGATGGCCGACTTGGCGGCGCTCGGAGCCTCGTCCTCCGCGCGGCCCGACGCGGGCGCATGGGCCACGGGCGCGGCGGCGACGGGCGCCTCCACCACCGGAGCCCGGACCACGGGCGCCTGCACCGGAGCGGCCACCACGGGGGCGGGCGCCGGAGCGGGCGGTGCGGGCTTGGCGCCAGGGATGGCGGGCGCGGCCTGACCGGAGACCTCGGCCAGCGCGCGCACCATGTCCTCACTGGCGGCCGTGCCGGTGTTGGCGCCGGACAGGTCCTCGATGAGGTCCGACAGGACGTCGCAGGCACGGAGCATGACGTCCGTGGCGATCTCCGTGGCCGTACGCCCCTCGCGCTCGGCGCGCAGGACGTCCTCCGCCGCGTGGGCGAGCTGACCGATGGCGGCGAGCCCCAGCATGCGGGCCTCTCCCTTCATCGTGTGCAGCTCGCGCGCGACGTCGTCCGCGGCCTGATCCGCGGTTTCCTTCTCCAGGTCCAACACGCCCAGCTGAATCTTCTGCAGGCGGTCGGCCGTGACCTCCTGGAACTTCTTCAGGAGGGATTTCTTGAGAGCCTCGGTGTCCATGGGCGGTGAGTGCTGCGCACCCTCCCCTTCCCGGAAGAGCTAGTCGGCCTTGAAGCGCTTGATGAGCTCCGCGAGACGCGCGGCCAGCTGCGTGAGTTCCGCGGCCGCGCCCGTCGCCTGCTTCGAAGCCTGCGTCGTCTGACGCGTCACGTCCTCGATCTCCGCCATGGACGCCACCACCTGCTCGGTGGCCGTGCGCTGCTGCTGCGTGGCGAGGTTGATGACGCGAGCGGCGTCGCTCGTCTCCTGCACGCCGGCGAGGATGCCCTCGACGGCCTGCGCGGCGACGGCGCCCAGCTTCTCGCCGGACTCGGTGGCGGACTTGGACGCCTCGGCGGCGCCCGCGGCCGCGGCGGTGGCCTCGCGGATCTCCGTGATGAGGTTCTTGATCTCCTTGGTGGAGTCCAGGACGTTCTCCGCCAGCCGGCGCATCTCCGCCGCGACGATGGAGAAGCCCTTGCCCGCCTCACCGGCGCGGCTGCCCTCGAGCGCCGCGTTCAGCGCGAGCAGGTCCGAGCGGTCGGCGATCTCGTCGATGACCTCCACCACGGTGCCGATGCGCTCCACGCGCTTGGACAGCTTGGCGATGGAGTCCGCCACCGCGACGCCGTCGCTGCGGATCTGCTGCATGGCCTGGATGAACTCACCGATGGCGCCACGACCCGCGCGCGCCGCGCCCAGCGTCTCCTCCGCCACGCGCGCCACGCTGCCCGCGTTCTCGGCGATCTGCGCGGAGGCGTGCTTGAGCTCCTCCATGGTCGCCGTCGTCTCGTGGATGGCGGCGGCCTGCTCCGTGGAGGACGTCTCGTGCTGCGTGGACGCCGCGAGCACCTGGTTGGCGGACGAGGACAGCCTCAGCGCCGCCTCGTTGATCTCCCGCACGAAGGTGCGCAGCGTCTCGATGACCTTGCCGAAGCCCTCGAGCAGCGGCCCCAGCTGGGGGTCCTCGGTGGTGGTGTTCCACCGCGACAGGTCACCCTCGCGCACCAGGCTGATGAGCGCGTCCAGGGCCTGGTCGATCTCCTGCGCCGCCACGTGCTTGCGGTGCTCGGAGCTGGCGAAGTTGTCCAGCACCTGGTTGAGCAGGTGGGCCAGCTCCTCGCCGCCGGCGCCCACCAGCTCCTTGGGGACGCGGGCCTGGAGGTTTCCGGCGAGCACCGTCAGCAGCGTGTCGGTGAAGGCCTTGTGGGGGATGGGGGCCGCGGGCGCGGCGGCACCGGCCGCCTTGGAGGCAGGGGCCTTCCGGGCGGAACGGGCCTTGGACGTGGGCTTCTCGTTGGGGGTGTCCAGGGACATTGCGGTCAGTGCCTTCCTTGAGTTCCTCGGGTCCTGGCGGTCTCCACCAGGTCAATCAGCAACACGGTGCGGGCTTCTTCCAGGCACACACCGACGGCATAAGCGGCCGCGCCCGCCGTGGGGGGCATGCGGCGAAGTTGGGTCACGGGGATGGGGCGCACGCCCCGGACGGTGTCCACCTTCAGGTGGCCCTCGCCCTCCGGCGTGTCGAACACCAGCGCGCGGTTGCCGCGGTGCAGCTGGCCCAGCTCCGGCAGGGTGATGTCCTCCGGCAACGAGCGATCGATCCGCAGCACCTGCGACGCGTCGGTGCCGAACACGCCGGCGCCCACCTCGAAGAAGAGGATGTCCACCTCCTCCGTCTTCTCCTCCACGTC
The DNA here is from genome assembly GCF_024198255.1 of Myxococcus guangdongensis. Classification (NCBI taxonomy): domain Bacteria; kingdom Pseudomonadati; phylum Myxococcota; class Myxococcia; order Myxococcales; family Myxococcaceae; genus Myxococcus; species Myxococcus guangdongensis. The sequence continues at coordinate 83,858 of NZ_JAJVKW010000016.1, read as the reverse complement.
GAGCGACTCGTCGTTCATCGAGCCACCGCCCGCTGCCGCGCCGTCTGCAGCAGCTTGGAGAAGTTGAGCAGGTTGATGCTGTCCTGCGGCGTGGCGCCCGGCACCACGCCCATCAGGTGCTCGGCCGCCGCGTCACCGCCCAGCGGCGGTGGGAGGATGTCCGCCACGGGGAAGCGGCGCAGGCCCAGCACCGTGTCGGCGACGACCCCGGCGACGATGCTGCCGGTGATGCCGATGAACAGGCGCGTGCGGGGACCGATGCGCGCCTCGCCCTTCGACAGGAAGCGCAACAGGTCCACCACGGGCAGCACCTCGCCGCGGTGGCCGGTCACGCCCATGATGAAGGAGGGCGTCCTCGGCAGGGGGGTGAGCAGGCCGGCGCGGAACACCTCGAGGACGTTCTCGCTGGGCACGCCGAGCCGAAGGTCTCCCACCCGGAAGCAGAAGAACTCCTGCTCCGGTCGGGCTTGGACGGCCACGGCGCGGTCCGGAGCCATCCGGAGTGCTCGCTGGAGGGGAGTCGAGGTCGTGGTCAAGGCGTCCGAGTATCCGGAGGGGACGAAAACCGGTCAAGTGTCGGCAGCAAGCTGGCCGCCCGCTCGCCGTTTCGATGGTCCGCGCTGAACCAAAGGTGTAGGGTTCCACCCCGAATCCTTTGAGGAGGACGATGTCGCGCGTACTGGTCATTGATGACAGCCCGATGCTGGTGGAGCTCACCGTCCGGGCCCTCACCGCCGCAGGCTATCAGGTGAGCGGGGCCCAGGACCTGACGAGCCTCAACCAGAAGCTCGCCGAGGGGCCGTTCGCGCTCATCCTCATGGACGTGAACATGCCGGAGATGTTCGGCGACGACGTCGTCGAGTACCTCCGGAGTCAGAAGAAGGTCACCTCCAAGCTCGTCCTCTACTCGGACATCTCGGAGGCGGAGCTGGCTGGCAAGACGAAGGCCTCCGGCGCGGACGGCTACATCCTCAAGAGCGGCGGCCTGGAGGCCGTCATCAGCGGCGTGATGAACCTCATCGGCGCCCCCGCCCTGGGTGTCCCCGCGGCCGTCCCCGCGCCCGCTCCCACGGAGGCCCCCCAGGCGGCCCCCGCCGCGCCCGCCCCCATCGCCTCCACGGGCCTCAAGGCCGCGCCCAGCACGGGCGGCCGCAAGCCGCGCATCCTCATCGTCGACGACAGTGAGATGACCGCGCGGATCATCGAGGCGGACCTGGTCGCCAAGGGCTTCGAGGTCCACGTCGCGGACACCGCGGACAAGGCCACGAAGATCATCCTCAAGAAGCAGACGCGTCCGGACCTGGTGCTGCTGGACGTGCGCATGCCCAACGTGAACGGCGAGCAGTTCTGCCGCTTCATCAAGAGCAACAGCCTCTTCAAGGGCATCAAGGTGCTCTTGTGCTCTGGCGAGAATGTCGAGGAGCTCCAGCGCATCTGCCGCGAGGCTGGCGCCGACGGATACATCCCCAAGGACGCCGTGATGGGCAACCTGGTGGCCAAGGAGCTGATGCCCCAGGGCGGCGAGTAGTCGGCCGCCCACGTCGTCTCCCCAAGGATGAAGGGCCCTCCGCTTCCGGGCCCCCTCCTCCCGGGTCGAGCGCCCTACCCGCGTCCCGCGGCGTTCTCGCGCTCCTCGAGTCCCCGCGCGAAGTTGCCGATGATGATGCCGGGCCGGGCCGCCTTCAGCCGCTGCAGCAGCGTGCGCACGCCCACCGGCTCCCCGCCCGCGCCCACGTCGCGCGCGGCCTCCAGGTACTGGAGCGGGTCGATGGCCAAGGAGCGCGTCTGCACCTGGTCCACGCGGTACTTCTTCACCAGCCGCTCGAGCGCCTTCACCTCACCCTCGCGGTCCGTGACGCCGGGGAACAGGAGCAGGTTGAGCGCCAGGTACGCGCCGCGCTCACGCGCGAGGGCGATGGACGCCTCCACGTCCTCCCAGCCGTACTTCACCGGCTTGTAGTACGCCTCGTAGAGCCCCTTGCTCGCCGCGTTGAGCGACACGCGCACGGCATCCAGGCCCGCATCGAGCAACGCCTCCAGCCCCTTCGTGAGGCTGGCGTTGGTGTTGATGTTGATGGAGCCCTTCTGCGTGCGCGCGCGCATGTAGCGGATGGACTCCGCGATGAACTTCCAGCGCGTGAGCGGCTCACCCTCGCAGCCCTGGCCGAAGCTCACCATGGTGCGCCCCTGCGCGTTCTCCAGATGGAACAGGCCGATGGCGCCCATCTCCTCCGCGGTGGGCCCGTCATCCATGCGCTCGTGCGACGCGGGAGGACCGTCCGCCGGCTGGTCGGAGATGCAGCCCACGCAGCGCGCGTTGCACATGACGGACGCGGGGATGGCCGCCTCGTCGCGGACGTAGAACGTGTTCTGCGACGTGAAGCACCGGTACAGGAGCGCGCACGTCTTGAGCTGCTTGAGCACGCGGTTGTCCGGGAAGCGCTTCAGGTGCGCGTCCACCAGCGCCTTCATGTCCGGCGTGGAGTAGCGCTCCGGATCCCAATGCGAGCGGCGGTCCGTGTGGATGGCCCACGCCACCGGCCCGTCCTTCCCCCACGCCGCCGCCGTGTATGCCCACTGCGGCAACACCGGCCCGTCGCCCTTCACCTCGCCCGGCAGGAACGTGCGCGTGTAGCCCGGCGGCAACAGCGCGCCCACCGCGTTGGGGACGAACGACTTGCCCCCCACGTTCATCTGCCGCACCAGCTCCAGCTCGCCCGTGTCGGGGTGCAGGCCGACGGGCAGCCTGCCCGGCAGGTGCACCAGCCTGCCGGCGGACGGCAGCGGGATGGGCTTGTCCTGGGGAGGAACGAGCTCCTCACCGCTGCGCAGCGTGGCCAGCAGGTAGGGATGCTCCATCACCCGGCCCTTGGGGTCGGCGAACAGCAGCTTCGGCGCGGACGTCATGGGGACGCTAACTACCACCGGCCCCCCTTCTGTTTCGATGGCCATCCATCATGGGACGCACTGCATTCAACGCCGCGCGTCATCCCTCCGAGGTAACAAAGGCTCACCGGTGACATGTGCACCGCTTGGGCGGACGCCTTGATTCCCTCTAGGGGCCCCGTTAGGGTCCGCGCGCTTTTTCAGTCCCCCTCTCGGAGGCAAGTCGTGATCGTCGGAGTTCCCAAGGAGATCAAAACCCGTGAGTACCGCGTCGGCATGGTGCCTGCGGGCGTGCGCGCGCTCACGAGCGCGGGCCACACGGTGTTGGTCGAGACGAACGCCGGCGTCGGCTCTGGCATCCCCGACTCGGAGTACCAGCGCGTGGGCGCGACGCTCGTCGCCAGCGCGGACGAGGTCTGGAAGCGCGCGGAGATGATCGTCAAGGTGAAGGAGCCCATCGCGCCGGAGTACGAGCGCATCCAGCCCGGGCAGATCATCTACACGTACTTCCATCTGGCCGGCGTGGACCCGGAGCTGACGAAGACGCTGGTGAAGAAGAAGGCGGCGGCCGTCGCGTACGAGACGCTGCAGCTGGATGACGGCAGCTTGCCCTTGCTCAAGCCCATGTCCGAGGTGGCCGGGAAGATGGCCATCCAGGTGGGCGCCGCGTGCCTGGAGAAGGCGCACGGTGGCAAGGGCATCCTGCTGGGCGGCGTGCCCGGCGTGCGCCGCGGCCGCGTCACCGTCATCGGTGGCGGCGTCGTCGGCCTGTGCGCCGCGAAGGTCGCCGTGGGCATGGGCGCCGAGGTCACCATCCTCGACGTCAACCTGGAGCGCCTCACCTACCTGGACGACGTGTTCCTCGGCCGCGTCAGCGTGCTCGCCTCCGACACGGAGAGCATCGCCGCCTCCGTGCGCGAGGCCGACCTCGTCGTGGGCGCGGTGCTCATCCCCGGCGGCAAGGCCCCCAAGCTCGTCTCCGAGTCGCTCATCTCCGAGATGACCCCGGGCTCCGTCGTCGTCGACGTCGCGGTGGACCAGGGCGGCTGCATCGAGACCTGCAAGCCCACCACGCACGACAACCCGACGTTCGAGGTCCACGGCGTCGTGCACTACTGCGTCGCCAACATGCCCGGCGCCGTCCCTCAGACGTCCACGTACGCCCTCACCAACACCACCCGTCCCTACTCGCGGAAGATCGCCGACATGGGCCTGGTGGAGGCCGTGAAGTCGGACCGCGCCCTGGCCCGTGCGATGAACACCTACAACGGCCACGTCACCTACGAGGCCGTCGCCAAGGACCTGGGGTACGAGTACCTCTCCATCTCCGAGGCGCTCGCGCGCAAGTAGCCCGCCCAGCAGCCTGACAGGCAGGGCTCTTCCCGAAGGGGAGGCGTGGATGGCGACATCCCGTCTCCCCTTCGTTATTGAAAATGGGGAATAAAGTTCCCCGTCGGGAGTCTGGCGTACCCGAAGCGACCGGACGGGCGGGTGTGACTGGGAAGTAGCTGTTGCCAGTTCTGTTCCCGTGCATACATTGATGGGCAGGCGACAACTCATTCCCCAATTGTTTCGGGCCTCTGGAAGGCGGGACATGTTGGATTTCAGACAACCCAACCGGACGAAGCAGGAATTCGAGGAGCTGGCGCTGGCCCACCTGGACCCGCTCTATTCGGCGGCCCTGCGCCTGACGAAGAACGAGCGCGATGCCGAGGACCTGGTGCAGGACACCTGCATGAGGGCCTACCGCTTCTTCGACAAGTTCGAGCGGGGCACCAACATCAAGGCCTGGCTCTTCAAGATCCTCACCAACACGTTCATCAACCGCTACCGGCGAAAGGTGAAGGAGCGCACGGTGGTGGAGGGTGTGGAGCGCGAGGCGGTGCACGAGCGCTTCGTGAGCCGGGACGCCACGGACTTCGCGGCCAACCCCGAGCAGTACTTCTTCGACCGGCTCCTGTCGGACGACGTGCTGCGCGCCATCGACTCCCTGCCCATCGACTTCAGGCTGGTGGTCATCCTCGCGGACCTGCAGGAGTTCTCCTACAAGGAGATCGCCGAGATCCTCGAGTGCCCTGTTGGCACCGTGATGAGCCGCCTGTTCCGAGGCCGCAAGCTCCTGCAGAAGACGCTGCGCGAGTACGCGGTGGGCCAGGGTGTCTTCCGCCACGAGGGCGACGGCGTCGATACGCCGGCGAACCTCGAAGAGTATCGTCAAAGGAAGAAGACAGGGTAGAAACAGGTTCCTACCGCGCGCCATGACCTGCCAGGAACTCGAACGGCTTCTGTATCCGTACCTCGACGGCGAATTTCAGCCGGAGGAGCGGGTCGACCTCGAATCCCACCTCTCCGCGTGCGCTGGATGTCAGCGCCGCGTGGAGGAAGAGCAGCACATGCAGCTCGCCCTCCGGCGAGCCGCGAGACACTCCGTCCAGCGGATGCAGGCCCCGGCCTCGCTCCGCGCGGGCATCGCCCGGGGGCTCCACCAGGAGCACCGCCGCGCGCAATATGGGGTCTGGCTGCGCGCGGGCGCCGTCGCGCTGGTGGTGGTGACGGTGACCAGCGGCTGGTCCGCGTATCAGGCGGGCAAGCGCGAGCGGCTGGCGAAGGACGAGCTGGTCTTGCGCTTCAAGCGTTCGCTGCCTTACGAAGTCACGGCGTCCAACTCCGAGCAGCTGGAGACGTGGTTCAAGGGCACGGTGGATCCTCGCGTCGCGCTGCCGCAGCTGCCTCGCGCGAAGCCGCTGGGCGGGCGCATCTCCATCCTGAATGGCCGCGAAGTCGCTTACATCAGCTACGAGACGCTCCCCGACGAGGGAGGCCCCAGCCGTCGGCTCGGCGTGTTCGTGGTGCCGGACGAGGCGAGCCCGCGTCCTCAGGCGCTGCCCGCGGTGGAGGTGGACTCCGCGCAGGGCTTCAACATCGTGACCTGGCGGGACCACGAGGTCGTCTACGAGATGGTCACCGACATGGACGAGCGTGACATCCTGCGCATGCTCGAGGAGCGCGAGCACGGCGCCACGCTGGCCAGCACGCCCCGGGCGATGGAGTCCGCGGACGGGAATTACTCGTACCAGACACTCCCGATGCCCGTGCGCTCGCGCCCCGCCGTCTCCGTCGAGCCCGCGTCGTATCCCTGAAGCGTGATGTTGCTCGCGCCGTGGCGCCTGCCCGACTGCCCTGCGGGCGGAGTTTCGTACGGCCCGAACATTTGACGGTCCCTGACATGGCCGATAGCCTCGACGGCGCTTCTTTCCTCGCGCGCCACCGTCACTCGTGGCGCCCGCGCGCGCCGCACCCAGGTCGGGCCGTTCCTACATGTCCAAGAAAATCCTGATCGTCGAAAAGAGCGACACCGCCCTCGCAGCCACCCTGAGGCCCGTCCTCGAGGGGCGGGGCTTCACCGTGGAGGACACCGCGGATGGCAAGGGCAGCGTGGAGCAGATTCGCCGCGACAGGCCCGACCTCGTCGTGCTCGCCGTGGAGCTCTCCGCCGGACAGAACGGCTACCTCATCTGCGGCAAGCTGAAGAAGGACGACGACCTCAAGAACGTCCCCATCGTCATCGTCGGCAACCCGGATGGCTTCGCGCAGCACCGCAAGCTGAAGGCGCACGCGGACGAGTACGTGCCCATGCCGGTGGACGCCAACCTGCTCACCGAGCGCGTGGGCGCCATCATCGGCTTCCCCGAAGTGGCCGTCTCCGAGGACGTGGTCGACGAGAGCCTCACGCTGGACGCGCTCGGCGACGAGCCGATGACGGCGGACTTCGGTGAGGAGATCTCCGTCGACACCGGCGACGAGGAGCCCGCGGTGGCCGGCGAGGAGCTGGACCTGGACGCGGCCTTCAGCGACATGTCGTCGCCGGACCCGGAGCCCGCCGCCATCGTCGAGGAGCCCGTGGAGGCCCCGCCCGACGCCGTCGTCGAGGGCGTGGAGGAGGACTTCTCCGGCCTGGACGCGCTCGGCTCGGACGCCGACGACGCCCTGGACTCGCTGGACGACTCGGAGAAGACGGTGGTGGGCTTCATGCCCGTGGCCGCTCCGGTGGCGCCCGCCCCGCTGAAGGTCATCGAGCCGCCCAAGGCCACCACCCCGCCCCCCACGCGCACGCCGACGCCGCCCGCGCGCACGCCCGCGGTGGCCACCAGCGCGCCCGTGGCCGCGCCCGTCACCTCCGCCGCGGACGCCGCCGAGCTGCGCAACCTGCGCGCGAAGGTGGCCGAGCTGCAGTCGGCGCTCGAGGACTCGCGCGGCACGGCCTCCCAGACGGAGGACCGGGTGCGTGAGCTGGAGGCCGAGCTGGAGGGCAAGGCCACGGAGCTGGAGACGGCCCGCGCCGCCACCGGGAAGAATGACAAGGACACCTTCGCGCTGCGCGACGCCGTCAACAAGCGCGACAAGGAGATCCTCCGCCTCAAGTCGGAGCTGAACCAGAAGGACCAGGAGATCGTCGAGCTCAAGGACCAGCACCTGGAGCTCGAGCAGGCGTCCAGCACGGCCGAGTCGGAGATGGCCCGGCGCGACGCGCAGATCAAGACGCTCACCACCCGCGCGGACACGCTGGCGGCGGAGCGCAAGCGCGTGGACCAGCAGCTCGCCGCCTCCAAGGAGGAGGCGCGTGGCGCCACCGCCCAGGTGACGACGCTGCAGGAGGAGCTGGAGCAGCATGCCGCCCAGACGGCGGGCCTCAACGCGGAGCTGGAGGAGCTGCGCAACCGCACCGGCCAGCTCGAGGTCGACGTGCAGACGGCCCGCGAGGAGGCCGACGCGCTGCGCGGCCAGGTGGAAAGCGCCCAGCGCGAGGCGGAGGAGCTGCGCGCCCAGCTGGAGCAGACGCAGACGGAGCTGTCCGAGCAGGGCACCCGCGCGGCCGAGGAGGCCGACGAGCTGCGCCGCCGCATCGGCGAGCTGGAGGCCACCGCCGTGCGCAACGAGGAGCGCGTCACCAAGCTCTACGCGCGCATCAAGAACGACGAGAAGCTGCGCGAGAAGACGAAGAAGGCGCTCGCCATCGCCCAGCAGCTGCTCGAGGAGAACGCTTCCTCCGTGGCCGACGACGCCGACGAAGCGGCGGCCTGAACGAGCCTCACGCCGCTCCGCCAGTCGCCCATCGCGACGAGCTGGAGCGGCGGTGGAACCCCGGGGTCGAAGCCCTCTTCGAGAGAGGGCTCCCCCACCCCGCCCCGACTACTTGTCGTCGGTCTTCTTCGGGGCGGTCTTCTTCTCCAGCAGCTTCTTGGCGAACGTCTGCACCGCGGCCGGCACGTTCTTGTCGCGGCTCAGGTCCTTGAGCTCGCCGTCGCGCAGGGCGTTGAGGAACTTCATGGTGACGGTGAGCGGCACCTTGGGGTTCTTCACCAGGGCCAGCTTCACCTTCATGTTCTTGGTCCACTCGCGGTTGTTGTAGATGACACGCAGGACGTCATCCATCATCGCGCGGTTGGCGGCGCACGCGAGCACCTCGCCGTCCGTGATTCGCGGGCTGCGGATGACGGCCACGGCGACCAGCTTGTTCGTCTCGCGGATGAGCGCGCTGCGGGCCTCCTTGTTGCCCAGCGTCGCCAGCTTGATCTTCTCCGCGATGGACATCTTCATCAGCCGCTGGGACAGCGTCAGGCGCTTGCCCTCCTCCATCGGCGCGGCGTTCTCGTCCGCCACCTCGGTGCCCATCTCCTGGAGCACCTCCTGCGCGGTGGGGCCGGGGTCCGGCGGCGCCTCGGCGGCCTCGGGGCCGAACAGGCGCACGCGCGCGGCCTTCATCTGCGGCACGTCCGCGAGCAGCATGCCGCTGCGCACCGCGAAGTCACAGACGCTGTCGATGAGGGACACGGGCGCCTGGGCGTTGGCACACAGGCCGCGCAGGATGTCCTCGTAGCGCAACAGGCGCAGCTGGTTCTGGCCGATGATCTCCGCCAGCTTCGGTCCACACTCGCGCGCCACATGGGCCACGGCCTCATCGGGCGTGTTCGAGTTGAGGACGAGCATCTCCGCGTAGGCGTCCTTGTCCTTGAGCAACCCGAGGAAGTAGCCCAGCACCTGGGGCTGCACCTCCTCGTCGCGCAGCGCGGAGCCGAGGATCTTCTCCGGCAGGCCACCGGACGTCTTCGCCGCCGTCTCGCGCACGGCCGCGTCCGGGTCGTACGTCAGCATGTACAGCGCGCCGAGCATGTCGGATGGGCTGAGCGGGACGAGCGACTTGGCGGCCATCATCCGCAGCGGCACCGGCGCGGCCGGGTCCACGTGCTTGCGCAGGTTGGGCGGCAGGAACTCCGCGTTGAAGGGGCAGCCCGGAGGCGGCGCCGGGACGTTGCTGGGGGCGGCGGTGGTCATGTCGCGTGGTTCCTTCCGTAGATGATGCGCAGGCCCTCGAGCGTGAGGAACTCGTCCACTTCGTGGATGGCCTTGGATTCACTGGCCACCAGCGGCGCGAGCCCTCCGGTGGCGACGACCCTCACGGGGTGGCCCAGGTCGGCCTGCATGCGCGCGCAGATGCCGTCCACCATCCCGACGTAGCCGTACACGAGCCCCGACTGCATCGAGTGCACCGTGTTGCGGCCGATGACATGCGGCGGCCGCGCGAACTCCACGCGCGGCAGCTTGGAGGCGTTCTGGAACAGGGCCTCCATGGAGATGTTGATGCCCGGGCAGATGCAGCCGCCCAGGTACTCGCCGCGCGCGGACACCGCGTCGAACGTGGTGGCGGTGCCGAAGTCCACGACGATGAGCGCCGAGCGGTGCTTCTCGTACGCGGACACCGCGTTGACGATGCGGTCCGCGCCCACCTCGCGGGGGTTGTCGTAGAGGATGGGCATCCCCGTCTTCACGCCGGGCCCCACGAACATCGGCCGCATTCGGAAGTAGCGCTCGCTCATCTTCTCCAGGCTGAACTGGAGCGGCGGCACCACGCTGGACACCGCCACCGCGCCCACCTTCGCCGCGTCGATGCCGCTGTGCGAGAAGAGCTGGCGCACCAGGATGCCGTACTCGTCCGAGGTGCGCCGGGTGCTCGTCTCCACGCGCCAGTGGTCGAGCAGCCGCCGGCCGTCGAACACCCCGAGGACGGTGTTGGTGTTGCCGACGTCGATGGCCAGGAGCATCACCCCGCGCACTCTACTCCGAAGGCGCCGCTCAGCGGGGCGTCTGGCGGGAGCGCGGCGACTGCCTGGGGCGAAGCTGCTCCACGTCTCCGGCCAGCACGCGCTCCAGCTGTCCGCCCTCCGTGCGCACCAGCAGCGCGCCGGACGGGTCGATGTCCTCCGCCAGGCCGCGCAGCTCGCTGCGGTCCGTGCGCACCAGCACGTCCTGCCCCAGGGTGGACGACAGCTCCTTCCAGCGGGCGCGCACCGCGTCGAAGCCCGTCTCCAGGTACAAATCCAGCCACTCCTCCATGCGCGTCCACAGGGAGGCGGCGAACCGGGCGCGGTGCACCCGCTCCCCCCGGGCCAGCGACAGTGACGTGGCCACCTGGCGCAGCTCCTCGGGGAAGTGCTCGGCCTGGCAGTTGAGGTTGACCCCCACCCCGACGATGACGAAGTGCACCCGCTCCGGCTCCGCCGACAGCTCCGTGAGGATGCCCGCCACCTTGCGGCCATCGATGTGCACGTCGTTGGGCCACTTGATGGCGGCCTCGACCCCGCACTCGAGCAGCGTCTCCGCCAGCGCGACGGCGGCCACCAGCGTCAGCTCCGGCGCGCGCTGGGGCGGCAGCTCCGGGCGGAGGATGGCGGAGAAGTACAGGTTCAACCCCGGCGGCGACACCCAGGCGCGGCCCCGCCGGCCCTTGCCGGAGGTCTGCTGCTCGGCCACCACCACCTCGCCGTGCTCGGCGCCATCCTGCGCCAGCCGGAAGGCCACCTCGTTGGTGGAGCCCAGCACCGCGTGGTGATGGAGGGTCCGGCCCAGGTCATGGGTGTCCAGGAGCGGCGCCACCTCCAGCGAGGTGAGCCGGTCCGGCACCTCCACCAGCCGGTAGCCCCGCGCGGGGACGGCCTCGATGCGGTAGCCCTTGGTGCGCAGGGCCTCCACCCGCTTCCAGACGGCCGTGCGTGACAGCCCCAGCTTGCCCGACAGGGCCTCCCCGGAGGTGTAGTCCTCACCACTCTCGGAGAGGAACCCGAGGATGAGTTCCTCCTGCGTCTGCTCGGTCGATTCCAGGGCCACGGCGACACCTCACGAGAGCGCAAGGGTACGGAGCGGCGGCCGGGCTTTCAACTCGCCGGGCCCGCGCCCTCCTTGGCCCCTCCTCGCCCTCCGTCCCAGCCTTCAGCCGGCCGGTGGGGTGCTTGCCCCGGGAGCCCGACTCCCACCCACCTGGTAGGCGGTGAGCTCCAGGTGCGTCTGGGGGATGCGCTGCTGGTTCGTCTCCAGGAAGATCTCCATGCGCACCATGCCGACGCCGGGGGCGAACGTCATCGCGTTGACGAGCGTGGCCTGGGCATCCACCCGGTTGCGCCCCTCCACCTGCACGCAGGACGGGAAGGTGCCCGCGGGGGTGTCACACGCGCTGCCCGCCTGGATGATGCGATAGCGCTCGGTGGAGGACACCGACACCACGTTCGTCCACGCGTGCCCGGTCTCCAGCGGGCCCCGCAGCAGGTAGCGCTTGGGATCCCTCAATCCGTAGGCATCCACGGCGAGCTGGCCGCCCTGGTTGTCGTGGAAGAAACCCTCCTCCTGCTTGAGGATCTCCACGGTGACCTGCTTGTCGGCGCGGCCGTTCAGCCGGTACGTCCAGCTGTTGCCCACCGCGAGCGGGTAGTAGTCCGCCACACTGCCGGCGACGGCCGACTGCTGCGACTCCGACTCCACGCGCTTGGAGCAGCCGCTCCCCAGCATCATCGTGGCCAGCAGGGCGACGCCGCCCACTCCGAACGAACGGTTCATCTCGATGTCAGTCCGCGTGGTCCCGGCCACGCGCCTCCGCGGTGATGTGCTTGCGTGAAGCGTAGAGCGTCTCCAGGGCCTGCTGCGCCGCGGCCTGCACGGCGGGCGCGTCATGCCCCTGGGCCACCGTATACAGGTACGCCTCCGCCTCGGGGCCACCAATCTCGCCCACCGCGAAGACGAGCTCCTGCACGAAGCCGTTGTCCTTGCCGCGCGCCAGGTCGATGAGCGCCGGCACCGCCACGCGCGCCTTCATCTCCACCAGCGCGCCCATCGTCTTGCGCAGCACCTCCCCGTCCGAGGACTCCTTGAGCCGCTCGATGAGCAGCGGCGCCGCGGCGGGATGCTGTCGTTCGGCCAGCGTGCGCAGCGCGAACTCACGCAGCCGCGCATCGTCCGCGCGCAGCTCCTGCACCAGCACGTCATCCGAGCGCTCCAGCGCGTTGAGCTGCATCACCGCCGAGTCGGTCACCTGCTTGAGCACCGCGTCCAGCGCGGCGCGCATGGCGGCCTGCCGCCCCGAGGGCGAGTCCTCCATCACCGGCGCCTCGCCCAACCCCACCACCTCGTAGTGCTGGGGCAGCTCCCCGCCGAAGCGCTCCAACACCAGGTTGGCGCCCACCTCGGCGAAGCTGCGCGGATCCCCGTCCTTCAGGACCTCGCGCGTGAAGGGCACGTCCAACGTCAGACGCCAGGGCCGGACGTCCTTCGTGGCCTCGTCGCCCTTCAACTCGAAGCGGCCGGAGGACCGCAGGGACTGGGTGAACAACGTCGCCACGCCCTCGGGCGCCAGGCCCAGCAGGGCGTTGTCCTTCACCGTCGCGCCGGAGACATCCACCGGAGAGACGGGGTAGCGCGGCGCCTGCGAGCGGCAGGCGCCGAGGAGGACGGCGCAGAAGGCGAGAATCAGGGCCGGCTTCATCGCTCCCTCAGGGTAACACCCGAAGCGAGCCCGCGCCGGCCATTCCCACCCTCCGCGCCAGACCGTGTCAGCCCTCTCCCCCTTCGGACGGGCTCTTCGCGGGACGGTGCGCATCCTCTCGCACCTCGTGCGACTCCGCTTCCGGCCCGGACGCGGACGGGATGACCGCCTCCGCCGGGGCCTGCGCCTCGCTGACCGGCGCCGCCTCGGGCTCGGACGCGGTGACGACCTCGGCCAGCGTGCTGGCCTCCAGTGCCTCGGCCAGGGAGCCCGCCACGGGGACGGCCTCCGGGCTCGGCGCGGTGGGGGCCTCACTGACGCCGACCTCGGGCGCGGCAGCCGGGTCCAGGGGCGCGGCGATGCTCGCCTCACCTTCGGGAGCGGGAGTGCCCTCCGCCTGGGGCTCGGGCGCGCTCACGGCCTCGCCCGTGGGAGCGGCCTCCGTCGGCGAACCCGCGGCCGGCGTGGCGCCAGCCTCGGCGCCCCGGTTCCCACGCCCGCGACGTCCACGACGACGGCGGCGGCGGCGCTTGCGGTCGCCCTGGCCCGCCTCGCCATTGGCATCGGCGCCCTCCGGACGGGCCCCCACGAAGGCGCTCGCGGCCTCCAGGTCATCGTCATCACCCTCGTCGTCGTCCTCGCCCTCCTCGTCCTCGGAGCCCGTGTTCTGGGGCGCGGGCGCGGACACGACGGGAGCGGCCTCGACGGCGACGTCGCCCTGGGCGCGAGCCTCGCCGCCCTCGGAGGAGACCTCCACCTCGTCGGACGAAGACGACGCGCGCTTCTCGCCGCGCTCCCGGCGACGCTTCTCGCGCGGGCGCTCCGACGACGCGGCGACCTCGGGAGACTCGTCCTCGCGGGACTGCTTCTCGCGCTGACGCTCCTCGCGGCGCTTCTGGGCCTCCTCGGCGTCCAGCTTCGCGGCCTCGAAGAAGCGCTCGTCGATCTCGTACAGCTCCACCCGGGTGACGGTGACGGCCGTCTCGGCCTCCAGGAACTTCTCCCCCAGCGCGTCGCCGCACCACAGCATCACCAGCGAGCCGCTGGCCTGCGCCTCGGTGCGCGCGTCGCCACGCACATCGCCCGCGCTCACCAGCAGACCCACCTGCGCCGAGTAGTGGCTCAGGTCGCGCCGCAGCTCCTGCACGCACTTGCGGTCGATGCCGGGCGTGCCCTTGAGCATCCGCACCGCGTAGCGCAGCTCCACGCTGCCCTCGCGCTTGCGCGCCGTGAGCAGGGGGCCTTCCTTGGACCGCTTGGCCACCTTCAGCTCGCGGAAGCCCAGGCCGTGCATCATCTTCACGACGGACTTCTCGAACGTGCCCACGTCCGCGTCGCCCAGGCGCTTGCGCAGCCCTCGCGCCACCGCGCGGCGCGCGTCCTTGAGCGACGTGCGCAGCGTGGTGAGCAGCGCCGCGTCCACCACCGGCTCGCCCGCGACCGCCGCGGCCGAGGAGCGCGCCAGCACCGGCCGGCCCGCCTCCAGCGGAATCCCCAGCGCCTGCGCGAACGCGGCCTGCAGCTCCAGCGACGGCGCCTCGCTCGGCGAGCCCGCGCGCTCCAGCGTCACTTCGCCGGAGTCCTTGTTGAACGCGTACTGCGGCCGGCGACCCGCGTCGATGCGACGCTGGTTGTCCTCGAGCAGCGCCGTGAGCACCGCCTCCACCGTGAGGTCCTCGGCGCACAGCTCCTTGCTCCGGGCGCGCTCGATGAGGGCCTCGGTGCGCAGCCCACCGTCGGCGTCGCTGAGGATTTCGAACACCACCTCCGGCAGCGGCGGGAAGCGCTTGCGCTTTCCACCCCGCTCCTCGTCCTCGTCCCGGCGGCGCTTGCGCTCACTGCCACGGCCCGCCGCCCGCACGTTGTCCGTGCGCGGCTCCGGATGGCGCTCCGCCGGCCTGAGCGGCGGCAGGTCCTCTTCCGGATTCGGCTCGATTACGCCGGTCTGCGCCAACGCCTCCACGTCCTCGGGAATCGACCAATCCACCAGGGCGAAGGTGTCCTTCGCCGTCACAATCACCTTGCGATCCCTCGTGCGACGCGCCATGGCGGCCAGGCGCGAGAGCATCGTCACCTCGGGCGTCTTGCCGACGTGGGAGAGCAGGCTTTGTTGGATGGACTTCTCGGTGATTTCAAGGAAGTGGAGGGGACGTCCTTCGCTCTCCAGGATGCGGAGCGCGGCCTCGTAAAATGTCATCGAGTATTCCCCAAGAATTCCGAACGGTTACAAAAATGTAGGTCCGTATGGGCGGCGGATGCTAGCCATCGCTAAACTGGCTTGTCAACGAACGGAAGATGACCCGCATACGCATCGGACAGCGCTGGAAACGCGAACCATCGGCCTCCCCGCTGGATTCCATCGCACTGGAACTGGATGGCGTGGACCTGCTGTCCGGAGCGGTGGAGGAGTCCTTAGCAGAAGTGGTGCCCGCTTTGGTGCGCGCAGTGGCCTCTCTTCGCACGGGAGGCCGGCCCATGGCCCAGGTCTCCCTGGCGGAGGCCCACCTGGAGCTCGTCCTGAGACGGGTGGGCGCCGAGGTGGTGGAGCTGCTCGTGGTGAGCCTGGCCCGCCCCGCCCGGCTGATGCGCCCCCCCGTGAGGGTGGACGCCGAGGAGCTGACCGAGGCCGTCAAGGCCACTGGCACCCGCTTCCTCGCGGACGTCACCCAGGTGGCCCCCAGGAGCGTCTCCGCCCCCCTCGCCCAGGCGCTGGCGGAGCCGCTCAAGCAGCTGGCGAGGCCTTCGCGGCCCCCGGATGAGGAGGCCACCCAGCCCTCCGTGAAGCGGGTGGAGCCGCCCGAGACGCCCGGCTTCGGCTTCGAGCTCCGGGACGCCGGCGCCCGGGGCGTCCGCGGCGGCGGCAAGCGGAGCCCCTCCGGGACGCTGGCCCCCCTGCTGGGCCCAGGCGAGGTGTGGCTGGCCCTGCCCGGCAAGCCGGAGGCGTGGAAGGTCCAGGCGCCGCCGTTCCTCACGGTGCTGGAGCTGTCGCGCCAGGCGGTGGAGCTGGCGCGGGCGGTGGAGCTCAAGGAGGCCCGGTTCCAACTGGAGCCCGCGGGGACCCGCGCGCCGTTGCTGCTCGATCTGGAGGCCGGCAAGGCCCGGGTGGGCCGCACGGGCGTGCCCTTCCCGCTCACCGGCATGCAGCTGGCCGCGAGCCTCTTCCACCTGGGCGAGGCGCTCGCGGCCACCTTCGCGGAAGAGGACCGGATGCAGGTGGGCAACCCCTACCTGGTGGAGCTCGCGGAGCGCTGCCGCGAGGGCCTGTCCCATCTGCGCGGCCCCGTGGAGCCCCCCGAGCAATCCGGCGCGGCGCGGGAGAAGCGCACCCGGACGACGGAGAGCGCCTCCAAGCCGCTCAAGGTCCCCGGCCGACTGCGGCGGCTGCGCTTCGAGCGGCTGTGGGAGCAACGCGGACTCGAGGACGCGGAGGAGTCACGGCTGCTGCTCGGACGACACGGGCCGGTGTGCTGCGCGCCTCAAGCGGCGGTGGCCTTCTCGCGCAAGGACGGGACGCGGCTGTGGCGGCGCGCGGCGGCGCTGGGCGTGGCGGCGTCGGCGGATGGCCACGCGGTGGCGGCGGACCTCTCGCGCGTGTACGGCTTCACGGGCCGGGGCGCGGGGGCGCGCTGGCTGCACGACCATGACGGCATCCCCCTGGGGCCGCTGCTCCTGCGCAAGGACGGGCTCCTGCTCACGCTGTCGGAGGACCGCACCGTGGTGGCCTTCGCCGAGGCCACCGGGCGCGAGGTGTGGCGCCTGGCCCCTCCGCGCACGCAGCGAAGCTGGCTGACGACGCAGGGCCACCGCGCCCTCGTCACCACGGACTCCGGCTACGTCTACGGGCTCGACCTGGAGGATGGACAGGTGCGCTATCGGATGCGCGCGCCCCTGCCCTTCCATGGCGCTCCGGTGCCGTGGGGCCGCCACTTCCTGGCGCTGCTCGGCCGGGGCTCGCACTGGGCCCTGCTGCTCGCGGACGCGCACACGGGCGAGGCGGCCTGGACGCACGAGCCGGACCTCACCCACCCGTCGGCGCCGCTGCCGGTGGGCTCGCGCGTCTTCATCGCCGGGGAGCGCGAGCGCGAAGGCATGCTCTTGTGCCTGGACGCCAAGGGCCAGCGCGTGTGGGAGCGGCCGCTGAACCTGGGGCCGGGACCGTACGCGCTCTCGCCCCTGCCTCGCGCGGTGGTGGTGACCAGCGCCTCGGGGGCCGCGGCGCGCGTGGCCTCGTCGGGCACCGTGGACTGGCGCGTGGGCGCCTCGGGGGAGCCGCTCATCGGCGCGCTGCCGGCGCGTACCGCGCGCGGGGTGACCCTGCTCCCGGGTGAGCGGGTGCGCGCGGTGGACCCTCGAGGAGGCCAGGTGCTGGCCGAGGTGCGCGCGGGGGCGGGGCTCGTCGCGCTCCAGGCGGACGTGCGCCTCAACCTCTACTTCCTGGACGACACCGGCGCGCTGTCCGCGTACCGGCTGGGCTCCCACTTCACCGTGGTGGAGTGAGGGCGAACACCGCTTCGCCCTCCCCCACCCGGAGCACCGCTAGTTCGCGGCGGCCTTCTTCGACGGGTCGATCTCCTCCTCGGGACGCTCCTCCTGCGTGGCGCCCTCCCACGTCTCACCCGCGCCCAGCTTCCACTCCGAGGGCACGTCCAGCTTCCACACGTACGTGGCCGTGGCGTCCCCGCCCGAGGGCGAGCGCGACGAGACGGTGATGGTCATGTCCACCTTCGCCACCTCGTTGGGCATCAGGTCCAAATCGTAGTGGCCCAGCACCAGCTGCGGCGGGAACTCCGCGATGAAGCGCTCCGGGTGGTCGATCTTCATCGACGGGTCCCCACCGCGCATCTCCCCCAGCAGCTTCCCCTTCGCGTCGGTGAGCTTCCACACCGTGTCGAACGTGGCGCTGGTCATCATCTTGAGGACCTTGCCCTCATCCTTGAGCTGACGCTGCGCGCCCCACAGCGCGAGCTGCAACCGCACCTGCGGCTTGCCCATCACCATCAGGGTGTCCGAGGACACCACGTCCAGGCGCATGCCCTTGTCCGTGGCCGTCCACACCGGGCGGTAGCGGCCCTCGCGCAGGCTGTCGAACACCTTGCGCGTGTAGTCGTAGAACGCCTTGCGGTCCCCGGCGCGCTCGTCCTTGCCGCTGTCCGCGCGCTTCTCCAGCTCCTGGAGATAGGCGTCGAAGTTCTTGTTCCCGTTGAACGACTTCAGGTGGCCATCCACCTGCTCGAAGTACGTCTTGAAGAAGGGCTTGAGCTCCTCGCGATACGCGTTCTCGTCCGGATTGACCCGGAGCCAGGCCACGCGCTCCAGATAGTCGGCGCGGATGCGCTGGGCGTCCGCCTCGCGCTGTGCCTCCTTGGTGCGGGCACTGGCGCTGCGGTAGCTCATGATGGCGCCCAGCAGCACACCAGCGACGAGGACAATGACTCCGAAATAGCGCTTCAAGCGGCAGTCTCCTGTGCGGTGGAGCAGGCAGTGATATGAAAATTCCCCAACGTGATCCAGGCCACCGGCACCCACCTGTTCACCTCCCTGCTCCCTCTGGAGGAAGGCGAGCTGCTGCGCAACCCCCAGGTGGCGTGGGAGGCCTACGGAGAACCGTGCGACGGCAAAGCGGTGGTGCTGCTGCACGACCTGTCGCATTCGCACCGGGCGGTGGGGCCGGCGGAGGACTCCGCGTATCAGCCCTCGGGTTGGGCGCGTGAGCTGGTGGGACCGGGGTTGCCGTTGGACCCGGACATCATGCCGGTCATCGTCCCGGGGCTCATGGGCAGTCCGTTCGGCAGCACGTCGAACGCGTCGATGGACCGGGAGACGGGCGAGCGACTGGGGCTGAGCCTGCCGCCCCTCACGGTGCTCGACATGGCGCGCGGGGTGTCCGCGCTCTTGCGGGCCCGGGGGCTGAACCACGTGCGCGCGCTGGTGGGCGTGGGCTTGGGCGCGCAGGTGGCGCTGCGGCTGGCGGCGCTGTTCCCGGAGCTGTCGGATTCGGTGGTGGCCATCGGCTCGGCGCGCGCGCTGCCGGAGGGCGTGCGCGAGAAGCTGGGCCTGGCGTGGCAGCTGTTGCGCGCGGACCCGGACTTCCGCGAGGGCCTCTACGAGCCGGACGCGCAGCCTCGCAAGACGATGCGGCGGCTGCGACTGGACTTCCAGAAGCTGCTCTACGGCCGCGAGTACCTGTCGCGGCGCTTCGCCGACGCCGAGGCGGCGAGGCTCGCGTTGGACGCGGAGGCGGACGCCTTCTCCGAGTCGTTCGATGCGTCGTCGTGGGCCACGCTGTGCTCGGCCTACTCGGGCTGCGACGTGGCGGACTGCTTCGCGCAGATTCGGGCGCGGGTGCTGCTGGTGGCGGGGAGCTCGGACGTGCTCGCGCCGGTGAACCGGGTGCGGGACACGTACCATCTGCTGTCCGCCGCGGGCGTGAGCGCCCGGCTGGTGGAGCTGCCCGGCCCGGGGGACCATGGCGCGCTCCTGACGGAGACCGAGCGCCTGCGCGCGCCGCTCGGAGACTTCCTGCGGCGCGTGGGCTGATGGCTACTCGCGCGGCTGCGGAGCGGAGAGCTTCCCGCGCAGCGCGCCCACCAGCATGCTGATGGCGATCTCGTTGTTGCCGCCGTGCGGGATGATGATGTCCGCGAAGTGCTTGGACGGCTCGACGAAGCCCATGTGCATGGGGCGCACGTGGCGCAGGTACTGGCTGACGACGTGGTCGAAGTCGCGGCCGCGGTCCTTGATGTCGCGGGTGAGGCGACGAAGGATGCGCAGGTCATCGTCCGCGTCGACGTAGATCTTCACGTCCATCAACTCGCGCACTTCCTTCATGTGCAGGACGAGGATGCCCTCGATGAGGATGATGTCCCCCGGGTCCACGCCCATGGTGCGGGGCTGACGCGACGAGGTGACGAAGTCATAGACGGGCTTCTGGATGGGCCGACCGGCCTTCAGCTCCCGGAGGTGGCTCACCAGCAATTCGGTGTCGAACGCGTCGGGATGGTCGAAGTTCACCTCCCGGCGGTCCGCGATGGGGAGGTCCTTCAGGTCTCGGTAGTACGAGTCCTGATCGATGAAGGCCACGCGGCAGTCGGCAAGCGCCTCACGAACCTTTCGGGCGACGGTGGTCTTGCCGGACGCGGTGCCACCCGCGATGCCGATAACGAGGGGTGACGACGTCATTGCGGCGCGACCTACCCTACCGGACGCACAGGCGCAAGGGTTCGGTCCAACCCGGAAGCATCCCCCAGGCGGATCATCCGGTGATTCAGACCTTCCGCGAGGACCTCCGGGGGCACCGACTCCACCGGCGCGGGCCTGGAGCCCAGCTCCCGGAGCAGCACCGCCAGGCCTCGTGACACGCCCGACACCTCGAATCCCGGGGCCTTGCGGCGCACGGCGAAGCTCCAGGGGGTCCCCCCCGGCCGTCGGGCCACCTGGGCCAGCGCCTCCAGCCCGGACAGCTCCAGCTCCCCACAGGCCCACGCACGGGCGGTGAGGTGGCGGCGGACGGCGCGCGCGGCGAAGACGAGCTCGGACAGGTCCACGGGGAAGCTGCCGGGCCGGACGTCCTCGGCGAGCCCCACCTGGCCCGGGCCTGGGGCCGGGGCGGGCTTGAGGAAGGTGGTGGGCGCGAGCATCTCCAGGCTCAGCGCGGCGGAGGCGCCGTCGTCGGGCTGCTCCCGAAGCCTGCGCATCGCCCAGGCGGAGAAGACCTGCGGCAGCGAGCGCCCTCCCCCGCCGAAGAGGTTCCGGTACTCGCGCGAGCGGGTGAAGTCGAGCAGCGCCTCGCGCGTGCCGGCCAGCAGCAGGCGCGTCAGCGGCCAGTCCTTGTCCAACGTCTCCGCGACCACCGCGATGCGGAAGTCCTGGTCCGCGATGGTGCCCTCCGGGTCCTCACTGGCGTCCGGGGCCGACACGCCATGGCCCGCGTCGAACAGCTCCCAGGGGCGGCTGTCACCGGAGAGCCGCGGAGGCGCGCTCAGGTCGGGGGTGCGAAGGGTCAGCGGCTCGCGAGGGCCCTGGGGGATGAGCGTGCGCAGCCGACGCAGGGAGCGCTGGGCCACCTCGGGGGGATGACCGTCGCCCTCGAAGGTGACGGCGCGCAGGGACGGACAACGGGGTAGCAAGGACTCCAACAGATTGAACAGCTCCTCGCGCACCGGCTGCGTGTGGTCGTCGACGTAGAACCGACGCGAGCCCCGGCGTGTCACCACGCCGCCCGCGATGTGGATCTCCACGACGTGCTCCAGCGGGAAGCCATCCAACCCCGCCTCCAGCGGCAGACCGGCGGAGAGCTGGTGGCTGAACAGGTGGCCCAGGTCCAGGAGCAGCGGCAGGCCGGTGCGCTGGTGCAGCTTCGCGAGGAAGTCGAGCGCGTGCAGCTCGCCGCGACGCGCCAGCACCGCGGGGTTCTCCAGCACGAGCGGCATGGAGAGATGTGATTGGACATGGAGGGCGTGCGCGGCGCAGTCCGCGAGCCCGGCCTCGTTGAACGGGGGCGTGATGTAGAGGTAGCCGGGGAACGGCTGGCCCTGCACGTGCCACCACCCCACGTCATTGCCCACCCAAGGACTGCCCACGGCGCGCGCGTGCGCGTCCAGGGCCTTCAGCGTGGCGATGGGCTCCAGCTCCGGGCCCCACAGGTTGAGGTGCACGGGGTGGAAGAGCACGGGCACTTCCGCGCGGCGGCGCCACATCTCCGGGAACAGCGACGCCTGGGCTCGCGCCTCCTCCAGGTCCAACGGAGCACTGTACTCGACGAAGTCGAAGAGCCCCGGCGATGCGTCCAACAGCCGGTACGGCTGCGGCACATCCGAGGTGCTCAGGTTGCTGCTCAGCCCCAGACCCCGCCAGGGCAACGTCCATGCGTCGGATACGGCCTGCGTCATGCGGCGGACCCTAGTCCACCGCTCGCGTCTTGTGCTCGGAGTTGAGGACTACCGGGCGAGCCACTCCGTCCATCCGAGCGGCCCCCCGCCGGGATTCTCGCGCGCGTACGCGTAGAAGCGCTCGATGAAGACCTGTCTCTCGGCGATGAAGGGCGCCTTGCGGCTGGACGGGTCCGCGGCCTTGCGCAGGTCATATCCGCCGAGCAGCGCCTGTCGGTCCAGCAAGGTGCCGAGCGCGAGGCGGTGCGCGTTGCGCAGCATGTCCAGCAGACACATGAACGTGGCGGTCCGTCCCTTGCCTCCTCGGCAATGCAGGTGCAGATGCGCTCCCTCGGGGAGCCCGCGCACCCAATCGATGAAGCGCTGCACCGTGGCGTCCAGCGGACGGGTGTGGTCCGTGACGGGGAACCGGACGCAGTGCCCGTCGGGCAGTCCGAAGGCCTGTGCCTCATCCGATACCGACCGCCGCTCCCAGTCCGTGAAGGTCGCGGGCGCCTTGCCCTTCACGGCCTCCACGGTCCCCACGCGCACGCGAGGCGACAAGCCCAGCAGCCGCAGGCGCCCGGCCTCGAGCGCCAGGGCCTCCGTGTCCGACAGCCCCGCCGCGCCCCAGTTGGACTCCGCATACCAGCTCACGGCGGCGCCGTTCAGGAAGCCGTGCGACTCCTGCCGCAGGTCCACGACGTAAAGAGCCTCGGGGCGCACGCCGTCGAGCTGTCGCAGCACATCCCTGAAGCCCTCGATGGACGGCTGCGCGCTCCCGGAGCAACGCAGCTCGGCGAGTCCCGTCGAGTCGAGCCCGCCCATTTCTGGCAGACGCGTCGTCGTCCGGAAGCGACGCGCCTGGGCCCCCTCATCGTCGAGCACGAGCGTGCCGTACGTCGCATCGGGTGCCAACGGAGGGATGAGCATGGACGTTAGAGGAAATCACCAATCAGGCTGGCGATCTTGTCCAGATCACTCGCGGTCGGCTGCCCCGGCGGCAGGGCAGGCGACGGCGCGACCGCGGCGCTGCTCGCGGCGGGAAGCCCCGTCGACGCGCTGCTCGCGCCGGGCGGCGGACTGAAGGTCTCGACGAGGAACTTCCAGACCTCCTCTTCACGAAAGGCATCGAGGTTCTGGTCGCCGTCCCACACGGCGACAGCGCTCCCCGTCACGTCCGCGTCTTCCGTCCTGTTCCACCGGGGGATGACCGAGCCGGGGCAGGCCTTCGTCACGAAGGCGCGCGCCTTGGAAATCTCGAGCTTCAGGTGCCTCGGGAGGAACGGCCCCGGCTTCTTGAAGAGATTGACACAGGCGGTCCAGAAGCCTCTCACGTCGATCTTCCCCGTCGGCGCGTTGTCCAGGACGGTGTTCCAGAGGACGTCACCGTCGATCCGCGCGACGTTCCTCAGGTCACGCGCGGCCGCGTCCACATGCGAGCCCTGGATGGCCTCGAACAAGGTATGGAAGCTCGTCGTCCGCTTGTCGTAATACAGACGCCAGAGGACGGAATACCCCACGGAGATGACCATTCCGACCGGGACCGCCGCGAGGCCCTGATGATGCTGTGCGAACTGGGACCACGCGCTGATGCGCCCCTGGGTGTGCCCCGACGTGCCCGCGTACAGCGGCGCGAGCATGAGCCTGGACGACACCACGTTCGGACAGAACTCATGACGCGTCCAGCCCGCCGCGTGGGGAAAGTCTCTGCCTGGATCATGGGGCGTCGGCTCCGCATGGGCCTCCATCGTCGAGCCCCATGCGGCGAACCCCGCCAGCGATGGCAGCCCGTCAAGACGCGCTTGCGGGAACTCGAACCGTTGGTGGCGACCATTGTTTCCCCGCCATGGGAACATCCGCGCCAGATCGCTGAGCAATACCTGGCACCTCACGACGGGAGGCAACAAACGCCAGCGATTGAATTCCTTGCCTCCGTCGAGCGCGCGGAAGGCCTCGATTGTCTCCGCGGAGGCGAGCGCCACCGTGGCGGGGGACTCCGACAGACAATGGTGGATGGCGCCCAGGACCCGGGGGCGCGCCGTGCCCACATCGGTGAGCTCTCCTGGATTCCCTCGCAGGTAGTACGGCAGGTACTCCCACATCGCGTAATTCAGTTGGAGGGGCCCCTGGGCCTGGGCCATCGCGCGGACCACCGCGGCGAGCATCGCGCGCTGATACGTCACCAACCCCGGGCTGCCCAGGAGGTACAACATCGAGATCTTCTCGATGGTGCGTGACGGCCAGGAGGTCACCTCGCCGATGAGCGCTCGGGCCGCTTCCGTCACGTTCCGGTAGAACTGGATGCGATCTCGCCGGCCCCCGACCTTCAGCGTCTTGAAGAAGGGCAAGGCGGCCACGGCATTCAGGTCCCCCTTCTTGAGCCCGTAGCCCTCCCACAAGCGCGTGAACTGCGCATCCACCGTGGGGCGATGCGCATCCTTGTGCCCCAGGTTCCCTGACAGGGGACTCAGCCAGATCTGGAGCTGCTTCAGATAGTGCTTCTGGACGTTCGCCGCGCGGAAGGCCCCCGCATGAATGCTGAAGTCCATCCCCCAGACCTGCCCGGCCCGCTCGAGGAGCGCGAGACACACAGGGTCACCCGCCGCCACCTGGAGGAGCAGCTGACCGAATTTCTCGGGGTCCGCCTGGAGGTCGTACCAGGGCACGATGACGCGAACCGCGCGAGCCAACTGCGCGTACTTCGCCGTGGCTCTCGGGGCGACAATGGTGGCGACAGGCGTCGTGATGACAGTGTTCGCCTCGGCATTGGACCGCAGGAAGAGAATCAAGGTGTCATGACCTCGCGGAAGAGGTGCGCGCGCATCGCAAGGCGCATGCCACCTCACGCTTCTGGGGTGGACGATGACCTCCTCCGAAGAACCACGCCCCCTGGCGTCCTGGTGTGACGCCCTCGCGTCCCACGGGAACGCCAACGTGAGACAGCCACGGAGTCCGCGGAACCTTTCCCACGACCCCGCTGTCGGAGCCCCTGCGAATCCAGGAACAGGGAGGCAGTGAATGAGGCGGAACCTCGAGGCCGTCACGGGTGTCGTGTGTGCGCTCGCGTTGAGTGGGATGCTGTTCTCGTGCCGTTCGTCGGACGTGGACACGAAAGGCGAGGCCCCTCGTGACGCGCATGCGGGACAGCGGGCCGCCAAGGCCCCCGCTGCGCAGGGAGACACGGCCCTCGCCCCCTCCGCCCGGGCCACGGCCCCTGAGTCGCCCTCCCCCGCCGCCGCCGTTCGCGAGGAGCCCACCCCGGCGCCACGCGAGGCGCCTCCCCCCTCCGGAAACCCCGAGCGGGTGCGCTCCGCGCTCAACAACCTGCTCGGCCCGCCGGGCACGGCCCATGGCCAGGGCAGCGGCGGACTGGGACTCAAGGGAAGCGGCTCCGGCGGCGGTGGCATCGGGGTCCTCGGAGGCAAGCGCGGCGGCCTCGCGGGCATCGGCACCGTGGGACGCGGCCGCGGACGCCCCACCGGCACCTCCCGCGCTCCGGAGTCCGACGCCGCCTCCACCCAGGAGGGCTACCGCGACCACGGCGTGAACCCCTTCGTCTCCACGGCGAAGGACCGCCTCTCCACCTTCGCGGCGGATGTCGACACGGCCTCGTACACCCTCGCGCGGCGCAAGCTCAAGGAAGGCACCCTGCCGCCGCGTGAGGCCGTGCGCGTGGAGGAGATGCTCAACTACTTCCGCTACGCGTACCCCGCCCCCACGCCCCAGGACGGCCCCTTCGCCGTGCATCTGGACGCCGCGCCCTCCCCCTTCACGCCCGGACGCCACCTGCTGCGCGTCGGCGTGCAGGGCAAGCGCCTGAGCGTCTCCGAGCGCAAGCCCGCGCACCTCACCTTCCTCGTGGACGTCTCCGGGTCGATGCAGTCGCCAGACCGCCTGCCCCTGGCCAAGCGCGCCTTGCGGATGCTCGTGGACCAACTGCGCGACGGCGACACCGTGGCGCTCGTCACCTACGCGAGCGCGGTGCGCCGCGTCCTTCCGCCCACGGGCATGGAGCACAAGGCCCTCATCCACACCGCCATCGAGGACCTGACCGCGGGCGGGAGCACCGCGATGGGCTCCGGCATCCAGCTGGCCTACCAGGAGGCGATGAAGACACTCGATGGTGAGTCAATCTCACGCGTCGTCATCCTGTCCGACGGCGACGCGAACGTGGGGAGCACCTCCCACGAGGCCATCTTGAAGACCATCCGAGGCCACGTGAAGGAAGGCATCACCGTCACCACCGTGGGCTTCGGGATGGGCAACTACCAGGACACGATGATGGAACAGCTCGCGGACCAGGGGAACGGCAACCACCACTACGTGGACTCGCTGATGGCCGCGCGGCGCATCTTCGTGGAGCAGCTCGGAGGCACGCTCGAGGTCATCGCGAAGGACGTGAAGCTCCAGGTGGAGTTCGATCCCAAGCAGGTGTCCCGCTATCGCCTCATCGGCTACGAGAACCGCGACATCGCGGACGCGGACTTCCGCAATGACCGCGTGGACGCCGGAGAGCTGGGCTCGGGCCACTCCGTCACCGCGCTGTACGAGCTGGAGCTCCAGCCCGGCGCGGGCGAGGGCCTCGCCACGGTGCGCGTGCGCGCCAAGCGCCCCCGAGGCGAGACGGCCTCCGAGCGCGCCTTCCCCTTCCCCGCCAGCGCGCTCTCGTCCACGTTCAAGCAGGCCTCTTCCGACCTGCGCTTCGCGACCGCCGTGATGGGCGCGGCGGAGATGCTGCGGCGCAGCCCTCACGCGGAGAGGTGGAGCCTGGACCAGGTGCGGGAGATCGCACGCGCCGCGACCCCCGCGGGCAACGAGGAGCGTGAGGAGTTCCTCGCGCTGTTGGGTGAGGCGCATCACCTGCTGCGCGACGTCGCCGCACGTTGAGTCAGGAACAAAAGGCTCCAGGGGCCCCGCGCTTCGATGCGGAGCACCTGGGGTACAATCGATCCTTCCCCCTCAACCCTGGAGCCCTCCCGTGCACTCCGCGACGCAGGCCGAGATCGACGAGTCCCATGCGCAATTCCGAGGCGCCTGGCGGAAGATGGCCCTGGGCGGCAGGTCGGGCGAGGTGCTGGAGCGTCCCGAGGTCTTCATCGCGTCGAGCCACGTCTCCTGGGCGATGATGAACGCGGCCTTCCTGCGCGCGCCCGCCACGACGGAGCAGGCCCTCTCCGCCGCCGTCGCGTCCGCGGCCCGCTACTTCTCCACGGGCCGTCATCCCTGGACGTTCGTCGTCTCCGATGACTGGCTCGCGCCCCAGGTGCGCGAGCGCGCCGAGTCCATCCTCGCCTGGTACAAGCTCCGCCCGCTCACCACCGTCACCGGCATGGTGTGTGACCGGCTCTCGGAGCCCGTGCGCGCCCTGCCCTCGCTCGACGTGCGCCCCGTGACGGACGCCTGGGGACGACAGGCCGTGGCCGACATCAACTCGCTCGCCTACGACGTGAGCCGCGAGTCGGGGCGCGAGGCCTTGGACGCGGAGGCCCTCTACGACGAGGAGGGCCGAGGCTTCGTGGCCTGTCGCGAGGACGCGCCCGCGAGCAGCACCGTGGTGTTGCGCGTGGACGGCCGCGCGTACATCGCGCTCGTCGCCACGTCTCCCAAGCACCGGCGAATCGGCGCCGCGGAGCTCGTCATGCGGCACGCGCTGCGCGAGGCTCGCGACACGTGGGGCCTCGAGCGCTCCGTGCTCCACGCCACCGACGCCGGCGCGCCCGTGTATCAACGCATGGGCTATCGCCCCGTGACGCGCTTCCGCATGTACGAGGCGCCCGCGCCCGGCAGCGCCTGAGCTCGACGTGACTCGTGCCCGTGCGCGGAGGGCGCGAACACGCGCCCCCTCCCCCGCGAACGAGGGCTCTGCACGAAATCCCACCCTCCGCGTCTCGCCGCCCGAGCGCCCGGCTCCGATGAGGCAGGGCGCGCTTCGCGCGACTCCGAGGCATGGAGGGCACAAAGGACCCATGGGCCCGAGACACCCGCATTCTCGCGGTACCAATCCAGCAATGCGCGACAGCCCGGCGAAGATTCGTGACACCCCGAGACCACGGGCACCTTTTTCTGCCGGGCCTGAACGCGCCCGACCGCTCGGAAATGAGAGAGCGAGAGGCGGTGGCGGAAGCGCGGACCCGGGCTCGTGAAACCTCGTGGCTGTGGCAGACTTGGTCTCCAGGGGGATCGCCGGAGACAAGAGGCGCCGCAGCACACGGGAGTCCGCGAATGGCGACGTGGAATGACCTCATCCTGGCCACACCTCGACAGGTGAACGGCAAGCATCAGGAAGAGGGGCCGGTGGCGCTGCAGGAGGCGCTGCTGGGGACGGAGGGAGAGCAGCTGGTCCTGTTGGGTCATCTGCATCGGGAGCCGCACCTGCTGCGCGAGGGCGCCTTCCACGCGGGGCGCGCCCACCTGGAGGCCTCGACCCGGCCCACGTGTACGCGCGACGAGCGGCTGGAGCAGATCAGGGCCGCGGGCCACCGCTTCACGGAGGCGCTGGGCGCCGAGCGAGACACCGCCCGCGTCTCGCTCATCTCGCTGCACCTGGGCCTGTGCCGGTTGCTGCTGGGCAGCCCGAAGGACGCGCGCGAGTGGCTGGGGATGGCGAACCAGTCCGCGGTGGAGACGCTCAAGGACATCCTCACCGAGGCGACGGGCGAGCAGGGCTTCACCCGCAACCGGCTCCTCGGCGGGATGCTCAACTTCGTGATGTTCTTCACCAGCTCCGCCACGCTCGGCGCGGGTTACCTGGTGTGGGACCGCGTCATGAGCAAGCGCTCGGACAAGGTGCTGCGGCGCGCGCTAGCGAGGATGGAGCCGCTGGCGGGCTACATCGACGCCCTGCGGGAGATGCGCCTGCGCCTGGGCGAGCCCGCCTCCAGCGTGCCGCGCTACGTGGTGACGCACACCGTGGACGACAGCCAGTGCCTGTCTCGCATCACCATCCGCACGCTGGTGGGTGAAGGCGAGGCCGTGGACTTCAACGGGCGGGAGACGCGTCGTGTCTCGCGCACCGGCTCGGAGCGGACCACCCCGCTCATCCGCTGAAGACCTGCGCGGAGGACCGCCGCCTCGCCTGCATGGGAGGCGGCGGCGACGTCACCGACTCAGGGCGTGCAGTACTTGGGATACGCGGTGTTGGGCAGACACACCATCACCTGGCTGCCGTTGCAGCCGCACCAGTTGGACGAGCAGTGCGAATCGAAGGTGCAGGCCGTCCAGTTCGCACACTGCTTGGGATACGCGGAGGTCGGCAGACACACGCGCGTCGTCCCGCCGTTGCAACCACAGCGATTGGACGTGCAGTCCGAGTCGCCCATGCACGAGGCCCAGTTGGGCTGCAGCGAGGACTCCGCGCTGGCCAGCTCCGTGTCATCGCCCTGCCCGGGTCCGGCGGCACCGGAGGGCATCTCCGCCCCGCCACACGCCAACAGCGGGAGCGCCAACAGCACGAGCAGCAATCCTTGTCGCTTCATGTCCGTCTCTCCATGTCCATGTGAAGGTCCCCGGGCGCATGGATGCACGCGCCAGGGGACACGCAAGCCCTGGCACGGGCGGGATTCCCCCCACAATTCAGCGGAATTAAAACCAACCACAGCCCTCCGGGAAGCTCCTCAACCGTGGGCGCCTGGGCTCACGGTGCGGGCGAGGAGACCACGCACAGCCTCACCGAGCCGGAGCGCACGCCTCCACGGCTGTCCCGCGCCGTCATGGTGACGTTGCAGTTGTTGCACGCGCCGGACGGAACCGCCGTCGGCGTGAAGCTCGATGACTGTCCGGTCGGCGTGCTGAACGTGCCGGCACAGGTCGCGCTCCACTGGTAGGTCACCGGATCTCGCTCCTGGTCGACCACGTTCGCGACGACGGCCGTGCTCTGTCCGAGCACCACCCGGCCCTCGCTCGCGTGCACATAGAGCACGAGCGGCGGCCTGTTGAAGCTCACGCTGACCGTGGCGCTCCCGCCCGGCACCGTCGCGGCGATGACCTCCACCGTGAGGCGGGCCGTGCTGACGCCGTTGCGCTGGTCGCGCACCGTCAGCGTGAGCGTCACCGTCTGCGGCGACGTCGGCGCCGTCCACGTGGGGTTCTTCACCGTGGTGCTGCTCAGCTGCCCCGCCGTGGCGCTCCACGAATACGACAGCAGGTCATTCGGCACCGGGTCATGCGCCGTGGCGCCCAGCGTGAGCTGCTCTCCGGCGACCACCGTGCTCGACGACACCGACACCGAGTCGATGATGGGCACGTCGTTGTCGTCGTGGTGTCCGAACGTCATGTCATGCAGCGTGACGGCCACCAGCGCCGTCTCGCCTCCGACGATGGCGACGCCCGTCGCCTGGCCCTGGTACTCGAGTCCGTTGTTCGCCGCGAAGGCCTTCACCGTGAGCGTCCTGTCAGTCCCGGCGGGAATCCCGTCGATGGTGCCGCCCCAGGCCGAGCCCGTCTTCACCAGGTCCTGCTGGATGTCCGCGAAGTCCGCGCCGGAGACGACCACCTGGATGCGCACGACGCTCGACTCCGTCGCCGCGGCCTCCTGCTCGCCAATCACCAGCTGAACCGCACCCGACTGCGTACCGGAGCCGCAGCCCACCACCATCGCCAGCAGGAAGCCGGCGACGCAGACACTCTTCGACATGCGCATGATGTTCCCCTTCTCGCACGCAGACGCGAATCGACTGACCGTGCGCGAGCCATCAGCCTGCATCAAATGACAGACACACCGGAAGTGGATTCAGACACAATCACAGCCGGGGCAGGGACGACACCCCACGCAAATCATGCGCGTCGTTTCGGACCGCGGCCCACAGGTCCACGCCCTGGGAGGGCTGGGTCATTCCGGATGCGCCGATACCTCCCACGTCACGAAACGATGTTTCAGGGACCCGACACCTCACGGGGAAAGGAGGAGTGAACAGACATGCAGGGAGTTCACGAGAACCCACCCTCGTGATAGAGACGCGCGCCGAACCAACCACCTGGGAGTCTCTTCATGACCTCGGCCGTCCGAAAGCTCTGCGCCCTCGCGCTGTTCCTCGCGTCCTCGTCGTCCTTCGCCATCGAGCACTGGGCGGATGGCCGCGCGTCGCTCCACTCCTGTCTGTATGCCAGCTCCTACGAGGCGGAGATCCGGATGTCGTACCGGAACCTCTCCCTGCCGTGGGGCACGTCGGTGGAGCTCATCCACGGCTGGGGCGGGCTGGACAACTGGGTCGCCTTCGACTGGGACAACACGCAGACGGTCGCCGCGCCCGCCTCCGCGCCGTGGACCTGGACGGTGACGGTGCGCAGCTTCATCTCCCACCGCACGTCGCCCAAGTGGTACGACAGCTTCAACTTCGTGTGGAAGGTCACCCTGCCCGGCGGCAGCGTGTTCTACGAGAAGGGCAACGGCTCCACCTACGGCTTCTACTCGGCCAACCTGGGTGACATCGCCGAGCGGCCCTGCACGAACAACTCGAGCTTCTCCGGTCCTCCGTTCGCGCTGACCATCACCTCCATCGAGCGGTGGTAGTCCCGCGTCGCCTCCTCCAGGCAGGGCTGCTCCTCGGGGCCGCCCTGCCCTGCTGTACCTCCCGGCCGCCGCCGTACGCGCTGGACTGTGCGCTGGGCGCTGGCGCCGACGAAGCGCGCTGTGCCCACGTCGCCGAGCACCAGCAAGTCACCCGCCTGGAGCTGACGGGCGCTCGGGAGCTGGTCCTCACCGCGATGTCGGCCACGAGGACGGCCACGCACCTCGTCGTGGACGCGACGCTCCAGGGCGGCTTCCGCAACCCGGCGGACCAGAACCTCTACCTCTTCCTCGGCGAGCCCACCGACGGCGTCCCCTCGCGCTATGCGCTGACGGCCGACCCGCAGTACGCCGCCGACCTGGCCTATCCGGTCCGCACGGACCTGGAGCTGCCCCATCGCCTGGACGTCCGCGTGGGGCTCATGGCGCCGGTGATGATGGGCTACACGCCGCAGGTCTACGTGAGAGACCCGGTCCGAGCGGACGCGGTGGGCCAGGACACCGGCGTCATCCTCCAGGTCGATGGCGCGCGCGTCCACGTCGAGGTCCCGCTGGAGCGCTACTACGCCCTGACGGGGCACCCGGTGCCGCGCACGCTCGGCGTCACGCTCGCCACCGCGCGCGACTACGTGGGGTTCGTGGACCACCTCACCGTGTCCGCGCTCGCGACGGGGGACACGCGCCCGGCCCTGCCCCGCGCCGCCGAGCCCGTGCTGTATCCCTCACTCGATACGCGTTCACATCGTTTCAAGAATGTGACCTTGAAACAAGCGGACGGAGTGACGCGCGTCGAGCTGGAGATGGCGGCCCCCATCAAGGATTGGGCGCAGACGAACCTCCAGTTCTTCTTCATCCCGCTTCCACCGGCGACGCCGTCGCATGTCCTCCAGGACGCCGCGCACGCGGTGGACCTGCCCTATGCGTGGTCCTGGTACTGCGCGGTCTACTCGCCCCAGCGGCTGTTCTGCCGCGCCTCCGACGGGCGTGACTTCACCTACGACACCGCCTATGCGGAGCGGAAGGCGCTGTCCTCGCTCCCCGGCATCCACTTCCGACAGACGGCGCCGGGCCGCTATCAACTGGAGTCCCCCACCGCTTCCATCGGCGCGGGCCCGGAAGGGTTCGCCCTGATGGTCGCCGCCGGTCGGGACGGCTTCGGCCCCACCACGTTCTACGGAAAGCCGCCCACTTCGAATGACAGACACCCCGCGGTGGGCCCGGGTGAGACCCGCTGAAATTCAAGCCCAGACGGATCTTCACTGGCACCGGGATTTCACTTGTACCGAGAGTGCACTCGCACCACAATGGCGGGTCTTCTTGGAGGTCTGAATCTCAGCCATGCTCCGACACATCCTCCCTTCATCGCGTGTATTGCTCACCGTGGTCCTGGGACTCGTCGTCTCCAGTTGCGCGGGCTCGGAGCTCGACCCGGCCGAGTCGTGGACGCAGCAGGATGACTCCTTCTTCGAGGAAAGCGCCCAGGCCGCGGGCCCCACCCAGCACAACTGTCCCGCGGGCCAGGAGTGGGATGCCATCTTCGGCTGTCAGATCATGTACGGCGCCGCCTGTTATCAGACGCGCGGCCCTGGCTACATGGGCCTGGAGCCGAACTGCTTCAAGATTCCTTCGCCCGGCGGGCCGCCCCCGAGCACGTCCTGCTCCAGTACGCGGGGCTCCGCGTACTGCGGCACGGAGCCGGCCTGTTACGTCTGTCCCAAGCAGTGCGCGTCCACGCGCGGTACCGGCTGGTGCGGACAGGAGCCGAACTGCGTGCAGTGCGGCCAGGTCTGCGCCAATACCCGGGGCGCGGGTTGGTGTGGGAACGAGCCGAATTGCTACACGTGCCCGACGTACTGTGTCGATTCGCGCGGCCCGGGCTGGTGTGGCACGGAGCCTGGTTGCTACACGTGCACCAACGGCGGCGGCACCTCCGAGGGAGGCTGAGTCCCGACGTCCGTGAGGGAACGGCGCCGGCACGACGGCGTCCTCCCGCCTGACGTTGCTTCCAGATGCGGCAGTCACCCGTCGCCCACACCTCCGCGCTCCTGTGGGCCCTCGCGCTCGCGACGGCCTATGGGGTCGTGCTCATCGTCACACGGCTGGATGTCTTCAGCATCGACGTCGCGGGGCACCTCGCCAGCGGCATGGCGGTGCGTCGGGGATACTTCCACCAGTTCAACGACAGCGCCTTCCTCGGGTACGTCCAGAACCTGTTCTACCCGCCACTCGAGGACCTGCTCCTGGGCGCACTGTTGTGGCTGCTGCCGCTCGAGCCCGTCGACGTCTTCAAGCTGTTCCTGTCACTGCTCGTCGCGGGCTACTTCGCGGGCGTGGGCCTGCTGGCCTGGCGCTTCGAGCGTCCGTGGGTGCGCGGGCTCTTCGTCCTCGCGTCCATCACCCTGTTCTACACGCACAAGGCCGAGGGCTTCGCGCAGGGGCTCTGCTTCCTGGACCTGTTCCGCGTGGGAATCACGAGCCAGTTCCTCGGCGCGTTCTTCTTCTTCGCGGTGGCCGCCGAGCTCCATGGCACGCCGAGACCCCGACGGCTCGCGTTGCTGCTCGCGGGCGTTGTCCTGTCGCACCTCATCATGGGGCTCGCGGCGGGAGTGCTCGTGCTGCTCTCGCTGCCCCGCATCCTCCGGGACGTCCGCCTCGTGGGCGCGCTGGTGCTGGGCGCGGGGCTGAGTGCGTTCTTCTGGCTTCCGTTCCTCGCGCATCGCGGATTGATGGTCAGCAACCTGGTCATGGTCGAACAGACGGGTTGGAGCGTGCTGCTCGTGTGCCTGCCCGTGGCGCTGTTCGGGTGGACGCGCGGCATGCGGCTGTTCGCCTCCGCGGCGGTGACGCTCCTTGTCCCGTCCCTCTTCGCGCTCGTGTTCAAGGACTCGCCGTGGCTGCCCGCGCTGCACTACTACCGCTTCGACATCTGCGGGCTCGTGCTGGTCCCCGCCATGGTGGCGGCCGTGCTGGATGCGTTGCCCTCGACCGACCCGTGGAGGAGCCACGTGGCGCGCGCCGCCGCGTTCGTGGCGCTGGCCCTGCTGGCTTGGCTCTTCCCGTTGCGCTCGGGCTTCACGCTCCCGGGCCGGCTCGCGGGTGGGTCGCGCTTCGCGCGAGAGGGCTCGACCGGCGTCACGGATGAGCGCTTCGGTCGACACTTCGCGCTGGAGTATCGGCGCCCGTTCGACTTCGCGGTGGAGAGCTACCTCGGCGTGGTGGACGAGCACTTCCGAGGACCCAAGGGGCTCTTCTGGGAGAGCAACACCGCGAACCACCTGGTGAGTTCGTACATGGCCACGCTCGTGGGCCGACCGGTCATCCTGGACCACTTCTACTTCGGCAGCTTCGCGTGTCCCTTCCAGCAGTGCGTGCTCGACCACTTCCTCGCGGACTTCAACATCACCCGCTTCTCGGTGGACACGCGCGTCCTGTCAGCGAGGCCCGTGGCGCCCGAGACAACGCTGGAAGACATCAAGACCCGCGCGGCCTGTTACTCGCGCACGCTCGAGGAGGGGGGCACCCCGCGCTTCCGCTTCGTCCCCGAGCCTTCGTTCTCCGTGAATGGCGCGCCCTTCCGCACGGTCCGCGTCGAGCCGCGTGACGGCATCGCCGGAGGTCCCGCGTTCAACACGAGCGTGGAGCTGCTGCCGCCCTCGGAGCTGATGCCGTTCGAGCGCGCCGAGCGCTACTTCTACAACGCCTACTTCCACCCCATGGGCCCCGCGTGCGAGGCGCGCATCCACCTGCGGCAGACGCTCGTGGGAGACGCGGAGTGGCAACCGCTGGAGGACGCGCTCGCCGTCGCGGGCCCCTCCGTGAAGCTGCCACCCGAGCCCGCCACGCTGAACAAGGAGGGCCCCGGACGCTATCGATTGGACCTGCCCTCCGTGGGCCCACGTCTCTTCAAGGTGAAGCTCGCGTGGTTCCCTGGGATGCGACTGGTGGACGCGCAGGGTCGCGAGCAGCCGCTGTTCCGCGCATACCCGCACCTGCTCGGCATTGGCGAGGGGACGCTGTGGCTCGAGTACCGCCGGCCGACAGTGGTGTGGGTGGCGTATGGCATCAGCGCTATTTTCTGGCTGGGGCTCGCCGCGTCGGCCCGCCGACGCTCGCCCACTCCATGTGCGCGCTGACGGCGCAATCTCAATCAAGGGCGGCTGGTCACTCAGGACCCACGCCAATCATTGCCATCCACGATAGGCTTCTCGCGCATCCTTCACCCGAATCTCTCGCGGAGGCATCCATGAAGTCGAAGCTCATGGTGGCGGTGGTGCTCGGAGCTGGGACCTTGCTGACGGCATGTGGCGGCACGCTCGAGGACACGCCCACGTCCGAGGATGTGATGGGCGCCCAGCGCGCGGGGCTCACGGCTTCGCTCTCCTGTTCGCAGGACTCTAGCCGGGTCAGCTGCGATGCGCTCGTCACCGAAGGCGTCGCACCGTTCACCTATACGTGGACCCAGCGGATCTTCCTCGAAGCGACGGGCAGGTACTACACGTCCGGCCCCACTCCGGGAGGTGCGAGCCGCAGCTTCACGTGTCGGACCCCTGACGAAAGTGGCACCATCTTTTCCTCCCTGCGCGTCAGCGCCACCGTCACGGACGCCACCGGCGCGGTGGTGCACACCAGCTCCGGCGAATTCTCCTGCGGTTGATCCGGAGCGTCACACCTCTCCCGACACCGGGAGTCCTGGTTAATTCAGGTTTTCCGGAGAAGGAACGTCAGACCCCTCCGCCATAGTGCATGGAGGAGGGAGACGGTGACGGCTCAAACGTTGTTGGTGTTCGTTCCGGTGGTGTTGATGCTCGCGGCGGCGGTGGCCATCCGTCGCCCGCGACGGCGCTCGCGGCGACTGAAGGTTCGCGAAGCCAATTGACAGGCTGAGCCGGGGCGCATGCAGCCGCCCCGGCTCGAACCGGACGAGCCCCTCCCCCGAGGTCGCTCGTCCTTCCGTCAATCAAGTGGCGCTGACTTCCCCCGAAGCCAGACGACCGCATTCCTTGGGGTTATCGGACCCGCCCGCACCGGGTTGCGTCCGGCCCGAATAAAAAATGAAAAGGTGACTGTACGCCCAGGTCCGGCCGTGTCGGAGGTACACTCCGCGCCCTCCCCAACCCGAGTGTCGCGTGGCTGAACGTCCCACCGTCCTGGTCGTCGATGATGATCCCCACCTGCGGGACATCGTCCGTTTCGCGCTGGAGCAAGGCGGCTTCCGCGTGGAAGAGGCCGCGGAGGGGCGAGCGGCGCTGGCCCACGTCCAGCGCTCGCTCCCCGCGCTCATCGTCCTGGACATCATGATGCCGGAGATGGACGGGCTCACGGTGTGCCGCGAGGTGCGGCGCACACACGAGCTGCCCATCGTCTTCCTCTCCTCGCGGGACGATGAGGTGGACCGCATCCTCGGCCTGGAGCTGGGCGGCGACGACTACCTGACCAAGCCCTTCAGCCCGCGCGAGCTGGTGGCGCGCGTGAAGGCGGTGCTGCGCCGCGCGCGGCCCGCGCCCGAGACCTCCGCGGCGTCGAAGCCCTTGATGCGCGGCCCCCTGAAGCTGGACGAGGAGCGCTTCCGCGCCTGGTGGGGCGAACAGGAGGTGGTGCTCACCGTGACGGAGTTCCACCTGCTCGCGGCGCTGTTGCGCGTGCCGGGTAAGGTGTTCACCCGGGACGAGGTCATGACGCGCGTCTACGACGACGGCGTGGTGAGTGACCGGACCATCGACAGCCACGTGCGTCGGGTGCGGCAGAAGTTCGCCGGTGTCGGCGGGGAAGTCATCGAGACGGTGCATGGCCTCGGCTATCGGCTCGCCATCCCGTAGCGGCCGCCCCCAGCCCCGGCTGTGGATGGTGTTCGCGGCCGTGGGGCTCGCGGGCTTCGTGCTCACGCTGGGCGGGCTCGCCTTCGTGCGCGTCTACGACAACCAGCTCATCCGCCAGACGGAGATGGAGCTGCTCACCCAAGGCGCCGTGGTGGTGGAGCTCTATCGCGCCACGCTGGCCGAGCGCGTCGGCGAGGGCGACTACGGACGGACTCGCACCGCGAAGTGGCCCTTCCCCATCCCCGATGACAAGCGGCTGCGCCCCATCCTCCCGTCGCTCAAGGCCTCGGACGAGCCGCTCCCCGCGGACGAGGAGCCACCGCGCGCGCTCGTGCCCGGTGAGCCCTTGGCCCTTGAGGCAGGCGTGAAGCTCAACCCGCTCCTGGAGAACGTGCGCGCCGCCACGCTCGCGGGCATCCGCGTGGTCGACACCAGCGGCGTGGTGGTCTCCAGCAGCAGCCCGGCCGTGCTGGGCACGACGTTGGCGGACCGCCCCGAAGTGCAACAGGCCCTGCGAGGAGAGCCCGCGAGCGTGCTGCGCCGCCGCCACTCCGAGGCCGAGGACACGCCCCTGGCCTCGCTCAGCCGCGACACCGGCATCCGCGTCTCGGTGGCGCTGCCCATCCTGCAAGGCGAGCGCGTCTGGGGCGCGGTGGTGCTGGCGCGCACGCCGATGACCTTCGCCAAGGCCACGTACGCGGACCGTTGGAACCTGACGGCCACGGGCCTGGTGCTGCTCGGCGCGCTCGGGCTGATGTCGCTGGCCGCCGCCGCGCTGCTGGGCCGTCCGGTGCGAGCCCTGGTGAAGCAGACGCGCGCCATCGCCGCCAGCGCGCCAGAGGGCTACGAACCCCTGGCCCGTCCCGTCGTCGCGGAGCTGGCCGAGCTGTCCGAGTCGCTCGCCGGCATGGCCACCGCGCTGAGAGATCGCAACCAGTACATCCGCTCCTTCGCGGCCAACGTGTCGCACGAGTTCAAGACACCGCTGGCCTCCATCCAGGGCGCGGTGGAGCTGTTGCGCGACAGCGCGGACGCGATGACAGCCGAGCAGCGCACGCGCTTCCTCTCCAACATCGACGCCGACGCGCGCCGACTCACGCGGCTGGTGCAGCGACTGCTGGAGCTGGCCCGCGCCGACTCCATGACCG
Organism: Myxococcus guangdongensis; assembly: GCF_024198255.1. Lineage (NCBI taxonomy): Bacteria > Pseudomonadati > Myxococcota > Myxococcia > Myxococcales > Myxococcaceae > Myxococcus > Myxococcus guangdongensis. Next base: position 45,825 of record NZ_JAJVKW010000016.1, on the reverse strand, counting down.
CCACGCCCGCCCAGGTGGAGCTGGCTCCGCTCTTGAAAGCCGTCACCGAGAGGGCCCACGCGGAGGGACTGGAGCGCGTGGACGTGGGCCCCGTCCCCGAGGGCCTCACCGTGGCCCTGCCCTCCGAGGTGATGGAGGACGTGCTCTGGCAGCTCATCACCAACGCCCGTCAGCACGGCGGCGAGGACGTCCGCGTGTCGCTCGCCGTGGAGACGCAGCCCGACGGCGTCGTGCGTGTCGTGGTGCGGGACGACGGGCGCGGCATCTCCGAGTCGAACCGCGCCCGCATCTTCGACGCCTTCTTCACCACGGCGCGCGAGCGCGGAGGCACGGGCCTGGGCCTCACCATCTCCCAGTCCATGCTGCGCGCCTTCGGCTCCAGTCTGGAGCTGCTGCCCGCGAACCCGGAGACGAAGGGCTCCGCCTTCGCCGTCGCCGTGCATCAACGGAAGTAGCTGTTGGAGATGTCCACCGAGTAGCCCAGCTCGAGCGTGGGCGCGGACGCGGCCACCAGGTACTGACGGAAGTGCAGCACCTTGCCCGGCAGCGTCGCGCCCTGAGGCGTCGTCTCGGCCGCCTCGAACTGCTCCAGGCTGCCACCCTCGCGGCGGTAGTTGAACACCGCGGGGAAGTGCGCGCGGGCCCGAAGCTCCGCCACCGGCCACGAGACGCGTGGCAGCGCCAGCTTCAACCGGCCGGACAGGTGGAACACGCCCAGCTCCCGCGTCAGCACCACCTCGAGCGCACCCGCTGTCTCGCCGAGCCGCGCGGGCGCCACCTTCAGCCGCAGCACCCCCTCCGTCACCGCCTCCACGGGCACGGGGATGGCGTTGAGCGTGACGCGCTCCAACGCGTGCCCCTCCGGCACCACCAACTCCAGCGCCTGCTCGCGGTCCAGGCTCAACGTGTAGCCGACGCGAAGCGTGGCCCGGCCCTCCAGCGTGGACACCCACGTCGCGGTGGCCTCGGAGATGCGCGGCTCCAGCGGAGGACGCACCTGAGGCTTCGTCGCCTGCGCCACCTGGGACGCCGCCTTCCAGCCGACGCGCAGCGCGCCCTGCACGGGATAGAGCGCGTAGCCCTCGCCCGAGGACGGCAGCGACTCCAGCAGCGTGAACACGGACGTGTCCGCCTCCAGCGCCAGCGGCACCGGCGAGACATGGGGACCGAAGCGGAGCTGCGCACGGCGCTCCGGGCCCGTGCCCGACGAGCGCACGGTGAGGCTCACGTCGAAGCTCTGACGCCCCGCCTTGCGCGTGAGCAGGCACAGGTAGCCATCCACCACGCCCACCGTGGCGTCGTCCAACGTGGGCAAGGCCGTGGGGTACGTGTCCGCGTCGAGTTGCAGCAGGCGCACCTGCGTCCAGCGTCCGTCCGCGAGCACCTCCACCTCGAAGGTCGCCTCCACTTGCAGTGCATCCGCGGACAACCGTCCGCTCAGCTCGCTCTTCACCAGCGCCTCGGTGGGCGGCGCGGGAGGTGGCGCCTGTCGCTGCGAGTACAGCGGGATGAGCTGCTCCAGCGGCACGGTGGCGGTGCCGGCGGGAGCCGGGGTGGACTCGGGCGCGCCCAGGGCCTCGGGGGCGAGCAGCAGGATTCCGACGACGAGGGAAAGGGTCCGCATGATGGGCTCAGCTCGCTTCCGGGGTGACAGGGGTGGACACGGGGGCCGCGCTCGGGGCCGCGCCGGGATGGGACCAATCCGACAGGAACGCGCGCACGCTCGCGCGGGTGGAGAGCACCATCAGCCCGAGCAGGCCCGCGAGGATCTCCAGCGTGTAGATGAGGCCCGTGTAGCCCTCGAGGATGACCGCGCCGGTGGGCACCAGCAGCGTGGCGGCCCACAGACCCGCGAGCACCGACGTGCGCTCCTTCGGGAACAGCCACCGCGCATACGCCACCACCGCCGCGCCCAGGCCCAGCGCGCTCACGGCATAGGCCGCGTAGAAGTTCATGAAGGCCGCCAGGTACGCGAGCAGCACGAAGAAGAAGCCGTACACGGCCGCGAGCAGATACGACTCATGCAGCGCGAGCTGCCGCTTGTGCCTCAAGCCCAGCGCCGCGAGCAGCGCCACCAGCACCAGGAACGGCACCCACGCGCGCCCCGCCATCCGCGACACCATGGAGTCGAACGTCTTCTCCGACGGGAGGATGACGCCCAGGTTGACGCCGGACTCGAGCGACTGGAACGCCCAGTCCAGCGTGACGGTGTCGCTGCCCGCCTGCACCGACGACGCGGACAGCACGCCCGCCGGATAGTCGTAGTTGTCCCCACCCTCGACGGCCAGGTGCACGCGCACGTCGCGCGCGGAGAGCGCCGGGTCCAGCTTGTAGATGAACGAGTCGAGCCCCCGCGCGCGGTAGCGGATGACGAAGCGGGCCGTGGCCCCCTTGGCGATGCGGCCCGTCCAGACGAGCCGGTTGCCGGACTCGCCCAGGTCCAGGCTGGCCTCCTTCCCGTCCACCAGGAACTGGAGCTCCGACAGGAGCACCTGCGACTTGTCCATCTCCATGGGGAAGATGAACGCCACGTCGATGTCGTGGCCCTCGCGGTTGACCACCGCGTACTCCGCGCCCAGGTTGAAGTCGAAGCCGGAGAAGTAGCGCAGGCCGCGCTTGCGGTAGTTCATCTTCGCCAGCACCTCCACGTGCTGACGGTCGAACGCCAACGGCTTGAGCTCGGTGAAGATGGTGCCGCTGTGCACGTAGCGCAGTGACGGCGCGGGCTGCACCACGGGCGCGCCCCATCGGTCCTCCACCCCGGCCGCCAGCTCCGAGTTCGCGAAGTCCGTCCGCCCCGCCACCTGACCGGCAATCACCGCGGTGGCGAAGACGACGATGAGCAGACTGCCGAAGACGTGGTGGGCGACGAGCCACCGGAACGCCCCGCGGATGGGGCCATCGGACGTCCTCGGAGCACGAGGCGGAAAGGCAGGAGGATTCATGCGCCCAGACTCGTCCTCCGCCGTGCAACGCGGATGGCCTGGCCGTGCGCTTCCCGAGGAATGTTCGTGCGGATTTCGTGCAAGCCCTCGTCACAGGGGCCCGAGGTGAGTGCGCATCGACCCGCACGCGCCGAACGCGGATGAGCACACCTCACGACGGAGTCTTCCTGGACCGCACCGGCCGTCCCGACTGTGACTTTCCGCGCCCGTCGCGTGCGCCGCGCCCGTCGCCGTCACAAAGTTGTCAGGCCCCCCAGGAAGCGGCTCAAATCCAGGAAATGGAGAGAGTCGAGGAGATCTACCAGGGCTTCGTGGTCGATCATCAGCTCGAGCGAGCGGGCCTCTTCGAGGTGCTCCGCGAGCGCTACGTGGCGGTGGACACGGTGCTGTACCCGGGGTGCTTCGTGCACATCACCCCGTCGTTCTTCTTCCAGCACGTCGTCTACGTGGACCGCAACGACCTGGCGCAGGGCTTCTTCGCGAACAAGGACGGCGTGCTGCGGAAGATCAGCTCGCGGCAGCAGTACGCGCAGAAGGCCTACGTGCGCTTCGTCGCGCAGGACTTCACGCAGCCCATCCCCATCCTGGACGAGAGCTTCGACCTGGTGCTCTCGCTCTACGCCGGAGGCATCTCTCGCGCGTGCGGGAAGTACCTGAAGGTGGGCGGCCTCCTGGTGACGAATGATCACCACGGCGACGCGGCCGACGCCGCGGCCGAGGAGAACCTGTCGCTCGTCGCGGTGGTGAAGGAGCTGCGCGGCAAGTTCACCTTCGTCGACCAGGAGCTCGACACATACCTGGTCCCCCGTCAGGCCACGCGAGGGCCACGCGTGCCACGCGCCGAGGGCCGTCCCGAGTGGACGCGGCACGCGGACTACTACGTGTTCCGCAAGACGCACCCGGGCCCTTCGTCGCAGGAACCCGGGCGCTTCTCCGCGCCGCACTGAGCGCGCACGGGGACACGCGCCTCAGCGGGCGTCGGTGGGCAGCGGCTTCACCTGGAGCTGCTTGGACGCGAGGAACTCCGCGTTGAAGACCTTGGACGCGTAGCGGCTGCCGTGATCACACAGGAAGGTGACGATGCGCAGGCCCGTGCCCGCGTGCTGGCGCGCGATGTCGTACGCGGCGCGCACGTTGAGCGCGGCGGAGGTGCCCACCACCAGCGCGTCCTCGCGGGCCAGGTGGTAGAGCATGTCGAGCATCTCCGCGTCGCCCAGCCGCATCGCCTCGTCCACGCGCGCGGCCTGGAAGTTGGCGGTGATGCGCATGATGCCGATGCCCTCGGTGATGGAGGAGCCCGACGCCTCCAGCTTCCCCTCGCGCACGTAGCAATAGAGCCCCGAGCCCGCGGGGTCCACGAGCACCACGCGCACGGCGGGGTTCTTCTCCTTGAGGAAGCGGCTGACGCCGGACAGCGTCCCGCCGCTGCCCACGGAGGCGACGAGCACGTCCACGCGGCCCTCGCACTGCTCCCAGATTTCGGGCCCGGTCGTCTCGTAGTGGAAGTCGCCGTTGGCCGTGTTCTCGAACTGGTTGGCCCAGAACCAGCCGTGCGCCTCCGACAGCGCGCGGGCCTGATGGAAGAAGTGGGCCGGGTTGGCGAAGGGCACGGGCGGCACCTTGCGGACCTCCACGCCCATGGCCTCCAGGTACTCGTACTTCTCGCGCGCCTGGTTGTCCGGCATCGTCACCACGACGCGGTAGCCGCGCTCGCGGCCGAGCAGCCCCAGGCCGATGCCCGTGTTGCCCGCGGTGCCCTCGACGATGGTGCCGCCGGGCTTCAAGAGCCCCTGCTCCTCCGCGCGGCGAATCATCCCCTTGGCGGCGCGGTCCTTGATGCTGCCGCCGGGGTTCATGAACTCCGCCTTGCCCAGGATGTCGCAGCCGGTGACGCGGCTGAGCGAGCCGATGCGAAGCAGCGGGGTGTTGCCGACCGAGTCCCACAGCGAACCGATGCGAGGCGCCATGCCCCCTCCCCTAATGGAGTCCGGGGAGGGAGGCAACCGGCCAGGTCCGCCGCGCGGCTACTCGTTGCGCATCGCCTCGACGGGGTCCAGCTTCGCGGCGCGGGCGGCCGGATAGATTCCGAACAACAGCCCCACCCCGCAGCTCATCGACAGCGCCAGCGCCACGGCCCACGGCGGCACGGACATGGGGAAGCCCACCATCCAGTCGCCCAGGAACACCAGCCCGAAGCCCAGCCCCACGCCCATGGCGCCGCCCATCAGCGCCAGCAGCACCGCCTCCGTGGCGAACTGCCCCAGGATGCGCCGCCGCTTCGCGCCCAGCGCCTTGCGCACGCCAATCTCCCGCGTGCGCTCCATCACCGACACCAACATGATGTTCAGGATGCCGATGCCGCCCACCACCAGCGACAGGAAGCACACGCCCACGCCGGCGATGGTGATGACCTGCGAGAGCTGGTTGAACGACGCCGTCACCGACTCGTTGGTGTGCAGCTCGAAGTCGTTGGCCTCGTCCGGCGCCAGGTTGTGCCGGCGGCGCATCAGCGTGGCGACCTCGTCCTGCGCCTTGCGGAACAGGCCGGGGTCCTTCGCCTGGATGTCGACGTCCAGCGAGCGCTCCTTGCCGTAGAGCTGCTGGAACACACGCAGCGGGATGATGGCCTGGTTGTCCAGGCTCACCATGCCCAGGAAGCTGCCGCGCCGCTGGAGCACGCCAATCACCCGGAACGGCCGGCCCTTCAGGCGGACCTCGAAGCCCACCGGGTCGATGCCGGGGAACAGCTCGTCCGCCACGTCCAGGCCCAGGATGATGACGTTGCGGCCGTCCAGCCCCTCCACCTCGTTGAAGAAGCGGCCGGACTGCACGGACAGCCCGCTCACCGTCGGGTACGTCGTGGACGCGCCCATGATGCGCACCGCGGGCCGCGTCTCCTTGCTCACCGTGGACACCTTCTGGCCGCCCTGGTCGTCCGAGGGCGCCACCAGCCCCACCGACGGACAGAACTGCTCGAGCGCGCGCACGTCCTCCATGCCCATGTCCGGGCGCTTGGCGAACTTGGCCCAGTTGAAGCGGCCGAAGCCGCCCGCGGGCCACTTGGTGAGCTGGAAGGTGTGCGCGCCCAGGCGGCCCAGATCCCGGTTCACCTTGGTGCGCAGGCCCTCGATGAGCCCCATCATGGTGATGACCGTGGCCACGCCGATGACGATGCCCAGCAGCGTCAACAGCGAGCGCAGCGGGTTGCCCAGGAACGTGCCCAGCGCCAGCCGGAGGTTGTCGAAGAAGGCTCGCATCGGCTCACTCGTACCGGAGGGCTTCCACCGGGTCCAGGCTCGCCGCGCGCGCCGCCGGCCAGATTCCGAACAGCAGGCCCACCAGCGCCGCGAAGAACACCCCGCCCAGGATGGTGCCCGTCTGCACATCCGCCGCCAGCGGCGTGATCAAGGACACCACCTTGGCCGTCCCCAGCCCCACCGTGGTCCCCAACAGGCCACCCACCGCGGACACGCTGGCCGCCTCCATCAGGAACTGCACCACGATGGTGCGCTTGCGCGCCCCCAGCGCGCGCCGCACGCCGATCTCCCGCGTCCGCTCGCGCACCGACACCAGCATGATGTTCATGATGCCGATGCCGCCCACGAGCAGGGTAATCAGGCCCACGCCCACCGCGACGCCGTACAGCGCCCCCGTGAGCTGCGCGTACGTCTGCGCCATGGCCTCCGGCTTGTTGATGTTGAAGTCGTCCGGCTCGCCCGGCGTCGTGCCGCGGATGCGCCGGAGGATGCCGATGAGCTGGTCCTCGGCCGCGCGCACCTGGCCCGCGTCCGCCACCGCCATGGCGATCTCGAACGGGCGGCCCTTGCCGAAGCTGCTGTAGAAGGTCTTGAAGGGGATGATGACGAGCAGGTCCATGCTCTCGTTCACCACCTTGCCCTTGCGGCTGAGCGTGCCCACCACCTGGAAGGAGCGGTTGTCCACGCGGATGGTGCGCCCCACCGGGCTGATGCCTGGGAACAGCCGGTCCGCCACGTCCGCGCCCAGCACCGCCACCGGCCGCGTCACCTCTTCATCCGCCTCCGTGAGGAAGCGGCCGTTGGTGATGTCGAACCCGGAGATGCTCAGGTACTCGTGGTTGACGCCCTGGATGCGCACCGTGGACATCTGCTCGCTGGCGTACGACACGTCCGCCAACCGCGACACCGACGGCGACATCGCGCTGATGAAGGGCGCCATGGCGCGCAGCCGCTGCACCTGGTCGAGCGTGAAGTTCTTGCGCCCGCGGTACTTCCACCAGTCGCCCTTGATGATCATCGGGTACTTGCTCACATAGAGCGTGTTCGCCCCGAAGCTCGCGAGCTGCCGGTGGAAGGACGTGTTGAGGCCCTGGATGATGCCGACGATGGCCAGCAGCGTGGCCACGCCGATGCCGATGCCCATCGTCGTCAGCACGGTGCGCAGGCGATTGGCGCGCAGCGAGAACAGCGCGATGCGCGCGCCCTCCAGGACGTCCACCCGGAAACCCGCCCAGCGCTTCATGCGCCCCCCGCAGCGATCGCCGCGGCGTTGCCCAGCGCCACCTCGCGCCCCGGCCCGTCCGCGACGATCTCACCGTCGCTCAGCCGGATGGCCCTCGGACACCGGGCCGCGAGCTTCGGCTCGTGCGTGACGAGCACCAGCGTGTGGCCGGCCTGGTGCAGCTGCTCGAACAGCCGGACGATCTCCTCGCCCGTGGCCGAGTCCAGGTTTCCCGTGGGCTCGTCCGCCAGCAGCATGGACGGCTCGGACACCAGCGCGCGGGCGATGGCCACGCGCTGACGCTGACCGCCCGACAGCTCGTTGGGCCGGTGGTGCATGCGGTGCGTGAGCTGCACCTTGTCCAACGCCGCCTTCGCCCGCTCCCGCCGCTCCTTCGCGGGCATGCCGCGGTACACCAGCGGCAGCTCCACGTTGGCTAGCGCCGTCTCCTTCGGCAGCAGCTGGAACGTCTGGAAGATGAAGCCGATCTCCACGTTGCGGATGACGGCCAGCTCGTCGTCGCTCATGCGCGACACGTCCTTGCCGTTGAGCATGTAGCGGCCGCTGGAAGGCGTATCCAGGCAGCCCAGCACGTTCATCATCGTGCTCTTGCCGGAGCCGGACTGACCGATGATGGCAATCCACTCGCCCCGGCCCACGCCGAAGGTGACGCCTCGCAGCGCCCGCACCTCCTCGCCACCGACGTGGAAGACGCGGGTGATGTTGTCCACCTGGATGAGCCGGCCCTCGCCGGCGCCGCTGCCGTGGCTCACGACTTCCGCCCGCCCTTCATGCCGCCCGGACCGCCCTGCTCGGGCTCCTGCACGTTGTCCCCGTGGTTGAGCTCCTTCGACAGCGTGCGGTAGGGGCCCTCCACCACGCGGTCGCCATCGTTCAGCCCGGAGAGGATCTCCAGCTCCGTGTCGGACGCGATGCCCGTCTGCACCCGCCGCACCTGCGCCTTGTTCGCCGCGTCCACCACGAAGACCACCTTGGCCAGCGACTCGGTGCGCCGCGCCTTGAGCCCGCCACCCTCGATGGGCTCCTTGTAATCGGGCAGCGTGCGCTCCGCACGCACGGTGACGGCCTGGATGGGCACCAGGACGACGTCGTTGCGCGTCTCCGCGGAGATGCGAGCCTCCGCGCTCATGCCCGGCAGCACGCCCGGCGGCCGCATGTCCAGCGCCACCGTGACGGGGAAGCTGGTCACCTCGGCCTCCGTGCCCTCGTTCTTGATGAGCGCCTTCTGGGCGATCTCCACGACGGAGCCCGCGAAGGTCTGCCCCTCCAGCGCGTCCAGCGTCACGTCCGCGGGCTGGCCCGGCTTGAGGTGCACCACCTCGTGCTCACCCACCTCGAACTTCACCTCCATGGCGGACAGCGCCGCGATGGTCATCACCACGTCCTCGGCCAGCTCCGAGCCACGCACGCGCTCACCCACCTCGCGCGACAGCTCGATGACGTTGCCGTCGATGGGCGAGAACATCGTCGTGCGCGACAGGTCCGTCTGCGCCTGCTCCACGACGGCGACGTTGCGCGCGAGCAGCTGCTTCGAGGACGCGAGCCGGGCCTCCGCCGTGTTCTTGCCCGCCTTGGCGATGTCCAGCTCGGCGCCGGACGCCAGGCCCTTGGTCACCAGTCCCTCCACCCGCCCCAGCTCCTGCGTGGTGCGGCTGAGCTCCACCTCCGCCACCTGGGCGTCGGCGCGCGCCGCGTTCTGCGAGGCCATGGCCTGCTTGAGCGCCGCCTCGTACACGCGCCGATCGATGCGGGCCAGCACCTGACCCTTCTTCACCGCGTCGCCATCCTTGACGAGCAGCTCCACCAGGTCTCCGGAGAGGCTGGAGGAGATCTTCACCGTCGTGGCCGCCTGCACCTTGCCCGCGCCGGTGATGGTGCGGGTGATGGTGCCCTTGCGAGCCTTGGCGATCTGCACCTCCTGGGACGGCGGGGGACGCTCCTTCAGGCCTCCCGCCGTGATGGCCGCGGCACCGAGGAACAGCGCACCGGCGATCACACCCTTCCACCACTTCATTTCGTCTCTCCCGGGCTCATCAGGGCGCCCATGGCCCGCATCAAGGTGAAGCGGGCGATTTCGACATCGATTCTGTTTTCCAACAAGCTGAGCTCCGCCTGCGTGAGGCTGAGCTGCGCGTCACGGACCTCCAGCGTGGACCCCGCACCGGCCTTGAAGCGCTCCTCGGCCAGGTTGAGTCCCTGGACGGCGGCCTCGCGGTTCTCCGAGGACAGCCGGGCGGCGACGATCTGCGCCTCCAGCGACTGGTGCGCGGTGCGCACCTCGGCCTCGATCTCCCGCGCGGACTGCGCCAGCTGGAGCTGGGCCTTGCGGACGTTGGCCTCGGCCCGCTTGGTCTGCGCGGGGGTGAGGAAGCCGTTGAAGACGTTCCAGTCCAGGTTGATGCGGCCGATGAAGTTGTTCTGCAGGCGCGGCTCGGTGAAGACCTGGCCGGCGTCCGGACCCTGGCGGGTGTAGACGCCCTGGGCCGTCAGCTTCGGGATGTAGTCCGCGCGGGCGATGGCGCGCTCCAGCTCCGCCGCGCTCACCCGCGCCTCCAGCGCCTTGAGCAGCGGGCGCTGCTCACGGGCCACGCTGATGGCCTGCTCGATGGTGGGCGCGGGGCCGGGCTCCGACTGGAGCACGCCCGGGTCCACCGCCTCCACGGGCTCGGTGCCCGGACGCGTCAGCCACACCGCGAGCTGGCCCTGGTCCGTGACCAGCTGGCTGAGCGACTGGACGAAGGAGATGCGGTCATTGCCCAGGTTCACCAGGGCGGAGATCTCCTCGACCTTGCCCACGCGGCCCGCCAGGAACAGGGCGCGGGCGCGCTCGAGCTGCTCCTCGCTGCGCTTGACGGTGGCGTCCAGCACCTGGCGGGTGGACTGGGTGCGGAAGAGCGTGAAGAAGCGACGGATGGCCTCCAGCTCCGCGGTGTCCGCCTCCTCCTTGGCCTGGCTCGCCTGCGCGTCGCGCAGCACCCCGGCCTGCTCGAGCTGCTTCCAGACCGCGCGGTCGTAGATGCTCTGGCTGATGACGGCGCCCAGGTCGTAGTCGCCCGTGGAGGTGGGCTTGGACTCGACGGAGATCTGCACGAACTCGCCGGGGTTGTTCACGTCCGGCACCAGGTCGAACGTCTGCCGGCGGCCGAGCCAACGCTTGCCCACGAAGCCGTTGACGGAGAGCTGGGGCAACAGCGCGGAGCGGCGGATGTTCACGTCCTGCTGGCTGACCTCCAGGTCCTGGAGCGCCGTGAGCGCGGTGGTGCTCTGGCGGCCCTCCTCGCGGGCCTGCTGCAGGGTGATGGGCGTGGGCGCGGGGGACGCGGACAGGAGCGTCGCGACGATGAGGGCGTTCATTGGCCACCTCCCGCCGAGCCGGGCAAGCCCACCATCATGATGCCCGCGAACATCGCGTAGAGCGCCAGGGACAACAGCAGCGCTCGGCCGCGGGGCATGCCGGTGGCGGCGGAGAAGCCCAGGCCGAGCAGCGCGGTGCTCCAGAGGTTGAAGAAGTCCACGGTGGAGGCGACGCGCGCCATCTTGGGGCTCAGCCCGTCCATGAACGCCCCCAGGTGCGACGGCACCAGTTGGAGGACGCGCGAGACGGAGACGGTGTGCTGCGCCGCGAGACAGCCGGCGAGGATGAGGTGGTAGAGCGCGATGGGCAAGAGCGCGATGGCCGCCACCGACATCAGCTTCTCGAAGTGGACGGGCCGGTCGAACAGCCAGGACACGACCCAGAGCATGGCGGCCAGCAGCAGCGCCATGAACGGCATCACGAAGACGCCCTTGGCGATGCCGCCCACCAGCGCCTTGCGGGACGCGGTCTGGATCTTGTCGCTCAGGTCCGCCTCGGAGATGGTCGACATCTCCCCGGAGGCCTGCAGCTCACGGATGACATCCGGGGTCGCGTCCCAGCGAAGGGAAAACAGCGTCCCGGAGGCGGACACGCAGAGGGCGAGGATGAGGAGGGGCCAGACCCAACGGCGGGCTTCGACGGCGGCGGGCGTCCCCTCGACAGGGTCGATGAAGACGCGCACGGGTTGGACGAGTGAGGTCATAAGGTGGGTGGTCTCGGAGGGAAGTACGGCGATCCCCCTCAGGCAATTGCTCGGCCAGTCGAAATTCCGCGGTGAACGGGCAGCCAGCCGGCCGAATTCCATCCGCATGGAAGGTCGGGCGGCTTTCTACTTCAAGGATTCCGCAGACCTGTAGCAACCTGTTGCGGAAATTTTGCCGCCGGGATCGAGAGGGTGTATTCCGCTCGGCTGCACGTCTGCCGGAGCTCGAATGGTCGAAAGCACGGATCTCGCCCAGGTCCTTCAAGAAGCCAACGACATTGCCCGGAGCGTGGCCCAGAAGCTTACCTCGGCCCACGTGCTCCTGGCGCTGTTCACGGTGGAGAACCGAGCGCAGCTGCTCCTGAAGGAGCGGGGCGTGGACGAGGATGCCCTCCTCCAACTGCTCACCGCGGCGCCCGCCGAGCACGATGGCCTGGTCCGCGAGCTGAGGGAGAAGGCCCGTGAAATCGCGGTCAGCTGCGGCTCCACGGAGGCGGACTGCCTGCACCTGCTCATCGCGGTGACGCGGGTGCGCTGCGGGGCCCAGGAGCTGCTGATGCACGCGGGCCTGGATCTGGCGACGCTGCGCACCACGGCGGTCTCCTACTTCGTGAGCGGGCGGATGCCGCGCAAGCTCCAGCCGGGGCGCACGCACGTCACCACCTCGCGGCCCGCGTCCAGCCGACCGCTCGGGGCGCCCCCGTCCCCCCTGCCCTTCTCCGCCGTGGCGGTGAGCCTGCCGCGTCCGACGCCGGTCGCGCCGCCGAAGCCTCCTCCCCCCGCCCCCCCGCGCGCGACGACGCCCGCCCTGTCCCCTCGCGACCTCATCGACGTGGACCACGAGCCGCCGGCGAAGGCCGCGCCGCCGCCCCCGGCTCCCGCTCCGACCGCGCGCGTCACGCCCACCGTGACGCCCCCGGCACCGACGTCGGCGCCCGTGGCGCGTCCGACGCCGCCTCCTCCGGCGCCTGCCCCCGTGGCCCGTCCCGCGCAGGCCGCTGCGGCGGTGGCGAAGGGCCCCTCGATGGCGCTGGACCCCAAGGCGTTCCCGCTGCTGACGTCGCTGGGCCGCAACCTGAGTCAGGCGGCCCGCGAGGGGAAGCTGGACCCGGTGGTGGGCCGCGCGCGGGAAATCGAGGAGGTCATCGACGTCCTCGGCAAGCGCCGGACGAACAACCCGTGCCTGCTGGGTGAGGCGGGCGTGGGCAAGACGGCGGTGGTGGAGGGCGTGGCGCAGCGGCTGTTGGGGCTGCGTGGCGGGCTGGCGGAGAAGGTGTTGGTGGAGCTGGACATGGCCTCGCTGGTGGCGGGCACCCAGCTTCGCGGCTCGTTCTCCGAGAAGCTCAACGCGTTGAAGGAAGAGGTCCGCCGCGCCGAGGGGCGCGTGATGGTCTTCATCGACGAAATCCACACGCTGGTGGGCGCGGGCTCCACGGGCGACGGTCCGCAGGACGCGGCCAACGAGCTGAAGACGGCGATGGCGCGGGGCGAGTTCCCGTGCATCGGCGCGACGACGCACGACGAGTACCGCAAGTTCATCAGCGCGGACCCGGCGCTCGAGCGGCGCTTCACGGCGGTGGTGGTGCACGAGCCGTCGGTGCCGGAGACAGTGGAGATCCTCCGCGGCATCATCGGCCGGTACGAGGAGCACCACGCGCTGCGCTATCGGCCGGAGGCGCTGGAGGCCGCGGCGTCGCTGGCGAGCCGCTACGTGACGGACCGGTTCATGCCGGACAAGGCCATCTCGGTGGTGGACCTGGCGGGGAGCCGCTGCCACCGCGAGGGGCGTGACGTGGTGGAGCCGTCGGACGTGGCGCGGGTGGTGGCGAAGCTCGCGGGCGTTCCGGAAGAGCGGCTGTTGATGAACGACTCGGCGCGGCTGCTCCGGCTGGAGCAGGACCTGGGCGAGCGGGTCATCGGTCACGAGGAGGCGATTGCGCGCATCGCGCGGGTCATCCGTCGCAACTACGCGGGCTTCGCGTCGCGGCGTCCCATGGGCAGCTTCCTGTTCCTGGGCCCCACGGGCGTGGGCAAGACGGAGATGGCGCGCGGGCTGGCGGAGGTGCTCTTCGGCAACCGCGACGCGCTGGTGCGGTTGGACATGAGCGAGATGTCGGAGGCGCACGGGGTGTCGCGCCTCATCGGCTCGCCCGCGGGCTACGTGGGCCATGGCGAAGGTGGCCAGCTCACGGAGCCGGTGCGTCGGCGTCCCTCGTCCGTGGTGGTGCTGGACGAAATCGAGAAGGCGCACCGCGAGGTGCAGATGCTGCTGCTCCAGGTCCTCGAGGAGGGGCGGCTGACGGACGGCAAGGGTCGGCACATCGACTTCTCGAACACCGTCATCGTGCTGACGACGAACCTGGGCGCGGAGGCGTTCTCGCGCACGGGTCGTCCGCTGGGCTTCGGGCAGGAGAGCTCGGGCGCGGCGACCGCGCTGGAGCACGCGGCGTCGGCGGCGCGTCGGGCGCTTCCGCCGGAGTTGTGGAACCGCATCGATGAGCGGCTCCCCTTCCGTCCGCTGGAGGAGGAGGAGGTCGCCCGCATCGCGACGCTGCTGCTGGAGGAGAGCAGCAAGCGGCTGTCGACCGAGCGCGGCATCGAATACGTGGCGGGCGACGACGTGGTGGGGCACCTGCTGAAGTCGGGCGGCTTCGACCCGCAGCTCGGCGCGCGTCCCATGCGGCAGATGGTGCAGCGGCTGGTGGAAGGACCGTTGGCCGAGCGCATCCTTTCCGGTGAGTTCGGCGCGGGAGACCGCGTGCGCGTCGCGCTCCACGCCGGACAGCTCGCGTTCCAGCGGGAGCGATGAGCCCCCGCGACTCGCGGAAGCGAAGTGCCCCGGGGAAGGAATCCTCCCGGGGCCGCGCGACCGCGAAGCGCCCCGCATCCGACAGCACCGGGCGCGCAGCGACTCCACGGGAAGGCGCCTCGGCGAACCGCGAGGGCAGCACCGCGAAGCGCGCGCCCCCCCTCAGCGCCACGCAGACGAAGGCAGCACCGAGGCGCCCCTTCGCGAACCGCGATCCTGGCGGCACCACGAGGCAGTCCGTCTCCCCCAGCGCCGAGCCGACGAAGGCCGCACCAGGGCGCCCCTTCGCGAACCGCACCACCACCCCTTCCGCGAAGCCCCGTATCGCCGCCAGCATCCATCACGCACAGCCCACGCGACAGGGTATCTCCGCGCCCGGCAGCGCCGCGAGCGCACCGGCACCACGCGCCACTCGCTCAACGAAGCGGCCCCGTGTCGTCATCGTCGGAACAGGTCGCCTCGGCGGAGCCCTCGGGCTCGCGCTGAGCGCAACGGGCTGGCCCGTGACGCTCCACTCTCGCGGCGACGAGGGACGCAAGCGAACCGAAGCGCTCGGCCTGAAAGCCTCGACTCTCGAAGACCTGCGGCGCGCTCGACTCGTGCTCCTCTGCGTCCCGGATGCGGAGGTCCCCCGCGTCGCGGAAGAGCTCGCCAGCACCCTGCCCCGCTCCGTCGCTCTCGTGCACACGGCCGGCGCACTGTCGCTCGAAGCGCTTGGCGAGCCGCGAGGCCGCGCCCTCGGCTCGTTCCATCCGCTCTGCGCCGTGTCCTCCGCGCGCGACTCGCTCGCCGGCCACACCGCGTCCATCAGCACGCGCTCCAACCCCCTGCGCGAAGTGCTGCGACACATGGCCCGCGACGTGATGCTCGAGGCCATCGAGGTCCCCGAGGCCCACCGCGCCGCCTACCACGCGGGCGCGGTGATGAGCGCGGGGCTCGTCGTGGCGCTCGCCGACGCGGCCGTCGCGGCGCTCGGCACCGCGGGAATTCCACCCGACTCAGCACTCCGCGCCCTGCTGCCCCTGATGCGCTCCGCCCTGAGAGGCATGGAAGCGCGGGGCCTCGCGGGGGGGCTCACCGGGCCCATCGTGCGGGGTGACGCGGGCGTGGTCGGCGCGCACCTGGAGGCGCTCCCGGACGACATCGCCCCCATCTACCGACTGCTGTCGCGGCGCGCGCTGAAGCTCGTCTCGGAGAGACTCAGCCCCGAATCGCGCGCCGCGCTGGAGAAGCGGCTCAGGTGATGATGAGCGAGCCCTGAAGGCCCTTGCGCACCGAACCCAGGGCGCGCTCGGAGGCGGCCTCGGCCTCGGTGAGACGACGCAGGCACAGCTCGCCCTTGCCCTCTCCCACGCCGCGCTTCAGGTCCGACAGCAGCGTGAGCGACGCCTGGAGCATCTCCTTGCCCTGCGGCGTGTCGTTGACCGGCTTGCCCGCGGCCGCCGCCACCGTGTCGCCGAACGTCTTGATGCTCGTCCCGAGCTTTTGTGGGTCGAAGCTGGCCAGCAGCGGCTTGATGCGAGTGGGGTCGATGCGGATGAGCCGCAGCGCGCCCACCCGAGCGAAGCCCGGGTGCAGCAGGCCGATGTCGCTCATCTCGAACGCGCCCAGCAGGCCCTCGTCCGGAGCGCTGTGCGCGTGCGGCACCACGTCCACGAACAGCGGCAGCGGGTCCGCGCCGTTGCGGAACAGCTCCAGCTCCTCGTCATCCAGCGGCGGGAACGTGGTCGGCGCGCCGATGAACAGCAACGGCAGGACGATGTCGTGCCAGAAGTCCTCGGGCGCGGAGCCCGTGCCGTTCACCGTGGCGAACAGGTGCACCATCAGCTCCGCCAGACGCGGCGCGCGCTCGGCCTGCTCGATGAGCGACTTGCTGGGGTCCAACCGCTGCAGGGACTGGACGATCTGCCCCTCGAACTGCTGGCGAGCCTCGGCCGGCAGGTCCTGCGCGCGGCCCAGGGCGGCGCGCACGTCGCGAGCGAGCACGTCCGGCTTCGTCTCCAGCGCCGTCTTCGCCTTCGCCGGGTCCACCACCACGAACTGCAGGAAGCCCGGGTCGAACAGCCGCTGGTAGTCCACCGGCGTCAGCTTGGGGGCCTGGCCACCCAGCGCCTGGGCCGGGTTGGTGCCGAAGCGGGCCTGGCCCAGCGAACGGCGGATGTCCCCCGCCAGGTCGTCCAGCCGGCTCAGCTTGTTCTGACCCAGTGCGTCCATCGCCGCGCCGAACGGCGACAGCATGATGATGGCCTCGGGGAAGCCCAGCGTCGCGCCCTCGGGCGAGTCCCGGTTGGGGAACCAGAACGCCTGGTGCTCCATGATGAGGCGCATGGCGAAGGCGCCGGCCAGACCCAGGGCCAGCGTCTGGTGCTCGGGCTGGTTCACCTGGAACGGGCCACCGAGGACCTTCGCGACGGCCTTCTCCACATCTCCCCAGGGCGCCTTGATCAGGTCGATCGGCTTGCCCTCGGCCTTCTCGAGGGCCGCGGCAACCTGGAGCTGCGCCTGGTGGACATGCTGGGGAACAGGATGCGCCTGGGTATCCGGTTGGGACATGGAGGAATCCGAAATCGTAAGGGAAGCGGAGGGCCTCCCCTTACCGTGAAAAACGCGTTCGTGGCTACGAATTGTGGCCAGTAGGATGGCTCCTATGCCTGCTACCCGCCGGCCCCTCCGCTGGCACTCCTGGGTCGTCTGTCTCCTGCTGACATGCTGGGGGTGCGCTTCCGTCACACCCCGTTTTCCCCAAGACATCCAGACGTCCTTCGCGCGCGACTCGATGCGGAAGCTGACGACGGAGTCCCTGGAGCTCTATTACCCGGAACACCTGCGAGCCCCCGCGCTGCGCATGGCGGCGAGGCTGGAGGGCTGCGTCGAACGGCTGCGCAGCCACACCGTGCGCCAGAAGCCGAGGGACAAGGTCCTCGTCTACATGACGAGCGCGGACTTCAACAACGCGTACGTCGTGCCCGACTACGCCAGCGTCCCCCAGCAGATGGTGATGCCGGCGCACATGACGCTGGAGCTGTTCCACCTCTTCGGGCTGGGCGAGGTGGACGTGGGCGACGTGGCCTGTCACGAGGCCGTGCACTACGTACAGCTCCAGCAGGCGGACGGGCTCTGGGGGTTCCTCAACGCCTTCACGGGCGGCCTGTTCCAACCCAACACCTTCACGGAGTCGTGGTTCCTGGAGGGGCTGGCCACGTACTACGAGGGCCGCTTCGGCAAGGACACGGGGCGCCCGCATAGCCCGGTGTGGCGCGGCTGGTTCGACTCGGTGGTACAGGCGCGTGACGGCAAGATGGACCCGGGGTTCCTGTCGCCGGAGAACCGCGCGATGGATCCGTTTGGTGGCAACTACCTGACGGGCATGCACTTCGTGGAGTACCTGGCCTCGCAGTACGGCGAGGAGAAGCTCTGGAAGCTGGTGGATGACCAGGGCAGCACCATCATCCCGCCCATCGCGGTGACGCTGCGCTTCAAGCGCGTGTACGGCCGGGACATCGGCTCGCTGTTCGCCGAGTTCACGAAGAACCTGCACGAGCAGCTCATCGTCCGCGAGCGACCTCCGACGCAGACGGTGTGGCAGCGCGACGCGGGCTACTTCTCGCGGCTCGCCTCGCATCCGGCCTCGGGGACGACGGCGTTGGTGAGCGTGGGGCGCACGGAGTACTCGCGGCTGACGGTGCACGAAGCGGATGGACGCGTGCGCTTCGAGCGGCCGTTGGTGGAGCTGCTGCCCTTCCGTCGCTGGGTGCTGGGGACGTCCACGCTGGTCAGCGGCATGTCGTTCAGCACGGATGGCGCGTGGCTGTACCTGGTCATGGCGGACCTGAACGCGGTGGGCGCATACGAGGCGAAGCTGTGGCGCGTGGATGCGCGCTCGGGCGACGTGGTGCGCGTCTGGGATGGCCTGAAGGGCATGGGCGGGAGCATCACCCCGGACGGCAAGGCGTATGTCTATGTCCACATCGAGGGAGACACCGCCAACTTGCGGCGGCTGGAGTTGGAGACCGGGAAGCAGCAGGCGCTCACGAACCTCGAGGCGAGCGCTCCGGTGGGGCCGCCCACCGTGTCGCCGGATGGGAAGCGCATCGTGTTCCCGCTCGGGGGAAGCCAGGGCTGGGACCTGGTGGTGCGCGAGGAGGACGGGAGCCTGCGCTGGCTGACGCGGGATGGTCAGTTCAATTACTCGCCGCGATGGCTGGACGACGAGCGCATCGTGTTCCTGCGCGAGCACGAGACGCGCCTCCAGGCGCACGTGATGAACGTCGACACACGCGCGTTCGAGCGCCTCACCGACGCGCCCTTCCTGGTGCTGGACGTGAATCCCGTGGGCACGAAGGAGGTGACGTTCCTGAACAGGGATGGCATCGCGTTCACCATCGACCACGCGCCCGTGGTGGACATCCCCGAGCGACAGGCCGCGGCGAGTCCCGTCGAAGCACCTCCACCCGTCCCCACGGCGACGACGTCCTCCCATGCCGAGGCGACGTCGGAGGATTCGCCGATGAGCCCGCCTCCGCTCACGGCGGCGCCTTCCGGAGCGTCGCCCTCGGAACAGGACGCCGCGTCACCGACGCCGAGCCGCGATGAATTCGCGGGGTTCCCCGAAACGCCCACCGAGGGCACTTCACCGTCAACTCCCACGAACGACGTCGCGTCGGGTCCAGACGCGGCGAATGCCTCGGGAACGAGCGCGCCTGGCGCCCAGGCCCAGAGCCCCACGGGCACCGAGCCACCGCCGAGCGACTTCGCACCAGCGCCCTTCCCCGCCACGCCCGACGCCCCACTCGCGGAGACCCTCCCCACGCCCCCGCCCATCGCGGTGCCGCCTTCGACGGTGCCCGTCGCGGACCTGGGAGATCTGGATGCCCCCGTGGTCGCGCCGCCGCCGGACCCAGGCAAGGCCATCACGGTCCTCAGCGATGAGCCCTACTCGACGCTCGAGGGCTTCCTCATCCCCGAGTTCCGACTGCCCTACCTGTGGCTCGCCACCGAGAGCGAGGACTCGGACGACTTCATCTTCAGCGGCGGCCTCGCGCTGGCGGGACAAGACAGGCTCGGCTTCCACGCCTACGCGCTGTCGCTCGCCTACAGCACGCAGGACAAGGAGCCGAACGTCGCGCTCGCGTACGGCAACGCACAGCTCGCGCCCTGGTATCTGCAGGCCTCCGTCTCACGTCTGCGAGAGAACGAGCGCACGGACCTGCAGGCCCTGGCCTACGCGTCGCGCACGTTCTGGACGACGCCCGTGACGATTGGCGTGCTCGCGCTGCGCCGCGAGTACGACGCCGTGGGCCGCTTCCCCGGGCTCGTCACGCGCCTCATCGGCCCGGAGGTCTCCACGGCCTACTTCGCGGGCGATGCGACGTCCTACGGCGGTCTCCAACGCGGACTCGGCATCAACCTGAGCGCCGCCATCTATCCGGGCGCCTTCGCGCTGGACTCGACGGTGGGTGACTTGCGCGTGGGCCTGGACGCGTTCCTCGCGGGCTTCTTCCGCGGGCGAGACCACATCCAGCTCTCCGGGGTGGGCCGCTATCTGCCCGGCGCGCCCGAGGGCCTGCTGGAGGTCGGTGGTCTCACCGCGGGACAGACCTGGTACAGCAGTCGCCGCTCGACGGAGACGCGCGCCCTGCCCCTCCAGCTCCAGCCCGGAGTCGCCTTCAGCGAGTACGTGCGCGGCTACGAGGACATCACCCTGCGCGCGAAGAACGCGATGGTCGGCACGGCCACCTATCGCTACCGCATGCCCATCGACTACGGCTGGGCCTCCACGCTGTGGCTGTTCCCGTCCCTCTTCGTGAGCAACTTCCAGCTCGAGGTCTTCGGGACGCTGGCGCGCACGGACAACCGGGACAACCACGGCGCCTTCGGCACGGCGCTGTCGGTCCAATCCACCATCGGCCAGTCGGTGCCCTTCTCCATCTTCTACCAGTTCTCCCGTCGCTACGACGATGGACTGGGAGACCTGCACCTCGTGGGGTTCGGCCTCTAATCGCGGAAGTGTGACTCCGCCACGGACGCGCCCCAGCAGCACGCGTCCTCGCCCTCTTCACCCGCCGGGAGTGACGTGTGCAGTGGGGCGCCCGCCTTCACGTCCGTGAAGTAGAAGAGATTGCGAGGCACCAGGACGAGGGCACGCTCACCCCGACGCGTGCGCAGGGTGAGCTGTCCGAGCGTCGGCGCGGCCAGGTCCGCGGCGCCCTCCGGGAAGAACGTCTCCTGCGTCGGAGGATCGAACGCGGCGCCCTGGCTGCAACCGCCGTCCTCCGAGAAGACCTCCACCTCGCGCACCTGGCAGCCCGGCCCCGCCTCGAAGCGGAACACCGCCTGCAACCGGGTGTAGTAGCAGTCAGGGGTGCCGCAGTCCGCGCTGTGGACATCCGCCATCACCGACAGGCGCACGTCGTTTCCCGGAAGGGACTCCACCATGCCGCCGCGCCCGAAGCGCTCGAACAACGAGGACTTCGAGCAGTCGGAGGACGACGAAGGCTTCACGTCCACGGCACGCGACGCGCAGTTCGGCAGACACAGGAGGAACACGAGGGAGCTCAGGACACGCGTCAGCGACATACCCCCGTCATATCAAGCACGGGCCCTGATTCCCTGCGGACCGCCGCGTCCTACCGAGCGCGTCCCAGCCCGTACAACCCCGCCGCGCGGGCATGGGCCAACACCCCCGAGGGCACCAGGTCCGAGGGCTCCGTCCCCCGTGCCAGCAGCTCACGAATCTCGGTGGAGGAAACCTCCGCCAGCGGAGGCCCCACGGTATTCGGCGCCGGATAGCCCGCGCGATACAGCACCAGCACGCGCGACAGCGCCTCGATGCGGTGGAAGTCCTTCCAATGCGGCAGGTCCCTCAGGATGTCGCTGCCGATGATGATGGACCAGCGCACGTCCGGATGACGCGCGACCAGCAGCTCGAGCGTGTCCACCGTGCGCCCCGTCAGCCCTGGCTCGCTCTCGATGCGCGTCGTCCTGAGCCAACCCGAGGTCTCCCGACACATCGCCTCGCACATCGCGATGCGGTGCTCGAAGTCCTCCATCTGCTTGCCGAACGGGTGCTGCCAGGACGGCATCAGCCACACCTGGTCCACGCCCTGCGTCGCGTGCACGTACGAGGCGGCCATCAGGTGCCCCACGTGCGGCGGGTTGAACGAGCCTCCAAGCAGCGCGACCTGCACGTCAGGGCCTCACATCACTTCAAGGTCAGCTTCGGGGACTTCTTGTCCAGCGTCAGCACGTGGGGCTCCAGCACCACGTGGCCATCCAGCCGGTACGCGGAGAAGCGCAGCTCCCGGTCCACCCGGTCCAACAGCGCGCACGTCTGCTCGGCCGCGCCCACCAACCGCCCCGGCGTCAGGAAGTAGCGCGGACCAATCTGCACCACCTTGGGCTCCGGGTCCTTGCCGTGGATGAACACCAGCGCGTTGAGCAGGTCCTCCCGCGTCAGGTCGTTCTTGTCGTGCACCACGCAGCACAACGTGTCGCCCAACAGGTCCATCGCCTTGTTGTTGATGGAGGGGTCCCGATACTGGAGCGAGTCCCGCTCGGGCACCCGAACGAAGCGCTCCACCACCAGCCGACGGTCCTCCTCGGAGGCCACATCCGCGGGCGCCTCGCCTCGCGACGGCGTACGGGGCAGCGCGTCCTGGCTGCCCAACCACTGGCTCACGTCCGCCAGGAAGTCCGCGTCCGAGTACTCACGGCCGCCGCGCGACTTCTGGCGGCGCCAGAGCAACCACTCGTCCAGGTCCGTGTAGCGCGCGCCCGTGAACAGGAACCGCCGCGCCCCCAGGGAGCGCAGCAGCTCATAGGCCGCATCGAAGGCTTGAAGGTCGCCGTGGCTGTCGGAGAAGACACCAATCACGTGGAAGGTCCCACGCTCAAGCGTACAGCAGGTAGGGCTCCCTGTGCCGGGCGAAGCGCTCGGTTTGGGCCTGGAACCCCTCCATCAGCCGGTCCAGGCTCCACCCCTCCAGGATGCCCTGGCGCACCTGGTCCGTCCCGCACAGCAGGTCGAACGCGGGCACGTCCTCGACGAACTCGTACGCGTCCGCCCGCCAGTCGAACTTCCCCGGGCCGATGTCGTGCAGCGCCTGGAAGATGGCCACGCCCGTGCGCAGCGACTGGAAGGTCCGCCGGTCCGTGACGTGGATGAAGGCCCCGTTGCAGGACTCGCCCCGGTACTTGTCGAACGTCGGCGTGAAGCCCACCGCGCGGAAGGCCACGCCCGGCAGCTGCTCCCTCGCGAGCCGCGCCAGCAGCGCGTCCGTGTCCACCCAGGGCGCGCCGAACTGCTCGAACGGGCGACACGTCCCGCGCCCCTCGGAGACATTGGTGCCCTCGCCCAGGCACATGCCCGGGTACACCAGCGCCGTGTCCGGCGTGGGCATGTTGGGCGACGGCGAGATGAACGGCAGGCCCGTCTCGGACCAGAACTGCTCGCGGCGCCAGCCCTCGCACGCCACCACCGTCAGCTCACAGCCGAAGCCCTCCTGCGCGTTGAACAACCGCGCCAGCTCCCCCGCCGTCATGCCGTGGCGGTTGGGCAGCGCGTACAGGCCCACGAAGGAGCGGTAGCCCTCGCCCACCAGGTTGCCCTCCATCGCCACGCCGTTGAGCGGGTTGGGCCGGTCCAGCACGTAGAAGGGCACGCCCGCCTTCGCCGCCACCTTCATGGCCAGGGCCATCGTGTAGACGTAGGTGTAGTAGCGGCTGCCCACGTCCTGGATGTCGAACACGAGCGCATCCAGGCCCTCGAGCCACTCGGCGCGCGGGGACAGCGACTCGAAGGTGGAACCGTAGAGGCTGTACACGGGCACGCCGGTGCGCCGGTCCTTCGCCTCATCCACGGCGACCATGTACTGCGCCTCGCCGCGCACGCCGTGCTCGGGGCCGAACAGCGCCGCCAGCGTCACGCCTGGGGCCTGGGACAGCAGGTCCGCCAGGTGCCGGAAGCGCGCATCCACGCTGGTGGGATTGACGATGGCGCCCACGCGCTTGCCCTTCAGCGCGGAGAAGCCCTGCTCCACCCAGACATCCAGTCCCGTCTTCACCTTCGTCACGGTGATTCCTTCCTCGCGCGAGCCCACCCGGGCCCGTGCCTAATCCTTGAAGACCTTGAGCGCGCTCTCCGCATACGCCCGGGAGTCACACTTCCCCATGCCCAGGAAGCCGCCCGAGCCATCATCCGGGCCGCCATCCTCGGAGAGGTCCTGCAGCGCCGACACCGCGCGGGTCAGCTTGTGCGAACGCACCGCGTCCACCGCGGCCACGCGCACGTTGCAAGTCGGATGCGACAGCAACTCGATGATGCGCTTCTCCGCGTCCCGGTGGCCCGCCTTCGCCGAGCGCCCGTAGTCCTCGAGCGAGCGACGCGTGTTCTCCATCGCCTCGTCCAGTCGCCCCTGCAGGTAGAGCCGCCTGCCCGTATCCTGCTCCTCCGCGATGACCTTGCGCGCCTCCTTCACCAGCGGGTCGCGCTCCGACTTGGGCGACCGCTCCACCGCGGAGATGGCCCGCATCGCAGGTCCTCCGCCGTGCGCCACCAGGCCCACGCCCGCCACCGACACCGCCAGCAGCACGCAGCCCGCGACCACCAGCGCCCGGCGATGAGACGTCAGCGCCCGCAGCACACCCGAGACGCCGCCCACCCTCTCCAGCCGGGAGGAGGCCTGTCGCCCCAGCCCCACCGCCTGCTGCCCCAACACCACCGCGTGCTGCCCCAGCACCGCCGCGCCCGCCGCGGCCTTCTGCCCCAGCGCCGCCGCCTTCACCCCGAGCTGCTGCAGCTCTCCACCGGGCGCGTCCAGCGCGGCCTCCGGTACGCGAGACAGGGCCAGGTTGCCGTAGGGCGGAATCGACTCGGTGCCCGGCGCCTCGGCGATGGCGCCCGCGGACGGCGCCTCCACCCGGTACGGCGCGCGCGGCACCTGGAAGACGCGAATCTTTCCGGGGATGCCCTTGAGCTCGAAGGCGCCCACCTCGCGCGCGGGCACCTCGGCCCGGTTCATCGCGAGATAGACGGCCTCGGTGAAGTACACCTCGCCCGCCTCGGCCAGCCCCTCCACGCGCGCGGCGATGTTCACCGGCTCGCCGAAGATGTCGTTGCCGTCCAGGCGCACCTCGCCCACGTTGATGGCGAAGCGCACGTGGAGCTGGTCCGCCTCCGGCGACACCCGGTTGTGGTGCCACAGCCGGTCCTGGATGGCGACGCCGCTGAGCACCGCCTGGGTGGGCGACTCGAAGGTGACGAGCAACGCGTCACCGATGGACTTGATGATGCGGCCACCGAACGCCTTGAAGAGCGGCGACAGCAGGGCGCCGTGGATGCGCAGCAGCCGCTGGTTCTCCTCCAGCGTCTGCCGACTGGTCCGCTCGGTGAAGCCCTTGATGTCGGTGAAGACGATGGCGAGGTTGGCGGTCTTCAAAGCGCGCGCAGTCTATGCGCCACGCTCTCGGGTGCAATCGCCACGACGCATCGCGACGTCGACCGTCAGCGACGCGACGGCTTGAGTGCTCGCATGCGCCGCTTCTCCTGCGGCTCCATGGACTTGCGCACCTTCGCCGCGAGCTGGGGTCGCTCCGTGCGCTCATAGAAGTCGGCCAGTCGCCGGAGCACCAACGGGCTGTCCGGCTGGAAGCTCCTCGCCGCCAATAGCTCCGTCTCCGCGTCCAACAGCCGCTCCTGCTTCTCCAACACGTCCGCCAGCTGCAGGCGCACCTGCACCCACTCGGGCTTGGCGCGGGCCAGGTAGCGGTAGTGGAGCTCCGCCTTGAGCAAATCCCCCAGGGACACCCACAGGCCCCCGAGCCGGAAGCGGGCCTCCTCGTAGGAGCCCCGGTGCTGCACCGCCGTCTCGTAGGCGCGGGCCGCCTGCATCGGGTTGCCGCGCTCCTCCCAGATGAGCCCCCGCAGGTACCAGGCGCGGGGGTTGGTGGGGGCCTCGCGGGTGGCGACCTCCAGGTGGGCGTCGGCCTGCTCCAGCGAGCCACCCAGCTTCAGCAGCAGCCGGGCCGCCTCCATCCGTGGCAACTCCCAACGGGGCTGGCTAAGAACCAGGGCCTCCACGGCCTGGAGCGCGGCGGCGTCGTCTCCACCCGCCTCCAGGGCGAGCGCGTCCGACAGTGTGCCGGGCGAAGGGGCGGTGGCCGGGGTTCGCGCCCCCGTCAGGGCGGATGACTGTGCGGCGTCAGAGGCGCCCGCCAGGCACGCCACCAGGATGACCCAGTGCATGCGCGGCTGATAGCAGAGCCGAGCCGGGCGCCTCAATAGATCCTCTTGACGGCCGGACGGCCACGCATGAAACCCATGACCGTGCAGATATCCCAAAAGACGCTGGAAGACCTCGGATTCGCGGATGTGCTCCGAGCGCTGACGCAGCGGTGTCGGACGGAGCCAGGCCGGGAGCGAGTGCTCGCCCGCCCGTTCCTCGACACGGCCGAGCAGGTCTCCGAAGCGCTGGCCCTGGTGGGCGAGGCGCGAACCCTCTCCCAGGAGCAGTTCTCCCTCCCGCTCGGCGGCGTGGTGGACCTGCGACTGCATGTGGGTCACGCCGCCAAGGGCGGCACCCTGGAGCCCCGACAGCTCATCGACGGCGCCCAGCTCCTGTTCGCCTTCGTGCGCACCCGCGAGGCCCTGGACGAGCGCCGCGAGCGCGTGCCCCGGCTGATGGACATCGCCCGGCGGCTTCCCCTGCTGGAGTCCCTGGCCCGGCGCATCGACCAGTGTTTCGAACCGGACGGTGAGATTTCGGACCGGGCGAGCCCGGAGCTGCGCGAGGCCCGAGACAGGGCGCGCGGCCTGCACCGTCGCATCAAGTCGCGCCTGGACGAGATGCTCCACGACCAGGGCTTCGTCGCCAAGCTGCGGGAGAACTACTACACCCTGCGCAACGGCCGTTACGTGGTGCCGGTGGTGTCGAACTACCGCGCGGAGGTGGACGGCATCGTCCACAACGCGAGTCAGACGGGCCAGACGCTCTTCATGGAGCCGCAGGCCATGGTGGGGCTGGGCAACGACCTGGCCATCGCCCAGTCGGTGGTGTTGGAGGAGGAGCGGCGGGTGCTCCAGGAGCTGAGCCAGCAGCTCGGCCGGGAGTCGGAGCGCATCCTCGAGGGCCTCGACGCGGTGGCGGAGCTGGACGAGGTGGAGGCGGTGGCCATCCTCTCCGCGGACCTGGACGCGACGACGCCGGAGTTCGCGGGCGTGACGGAGCTGCAGTTGAGGATGCTGCGCCACCCACGCCTGGTGCTCCGAGGCACCGAGGTGGTGGCCAACGACGTGACGCTGAACGGTGGCGCGAAGGCGCTCATCGTGTCCGGCCCCAACGCGGGCGGCAAGACGGTGACGCTGACGGGCGTGGGGCTGTGCGCGCTGATGCTGCGCGCGGGCCTGCCGGTTCCGGTGGGTGAAGGCTCGCGGATGCCGCTGTACCGCTCGGTGCACTCGACGGTGGGCGACTCGCAGGACCTGGCGCAGGGCCTGTCGACGTTCAGCGCGCACGTGGTGATGCTGCGCGACATCATCGCGGAGGTCGGCGAAGGCTCGCTGGTGATGATCGACGAAATCGCCGCGGACACGGACCCGCGCGAGGGCGCGGCCATCGCCATCGCGGTGCTCGAGGAGCTGCTGGCCAAGAACGCCGTGGCCCTGGTGACGACGCACCTGGAGGAGCTCAAGGCGCTGGCGCACATGGACCCGCGCTTCCTGAACGCGCGGGTGGGCTTCGACTCGAAGCGCATGGCGCCGACGTATCGGCTGCAGATTGGCGCGGCGGGCCAGTCCTCGGCCATCGAGGTCGCGGCGAGGGTGGGCCTGCCCCCGCGCGTGTGCGAGCGCGCCCGTGAGCTGACGATGAACGCGGGCGGCCCCCTGTCACAGGCGCTGGCGGCGGCCGAGGAGGAGCGACGCAAGCTCTCCGAGGAGCTGGAGAAGGCGCGCGTGGCGGCGAAGGAGGCCGAGGCGCTGCGCGTGGAGCTGGAGAAGCAGAAGCAGACCTTCGAGCGAGAGCGCCGCGCGAAGATGATGCAGTTCAACGAGGACGTCCACGCGGCGAGCGAGCTGGCGGCGACGGAGGTCCAGAAGCTGCTCACGAAGCTGCGCGCCGAGCAGAACGAGAAGGCGCTGTCGGAGGCGCGGCTGCAGCTGATGCAGCGGGCCGAGGACGCGCAGAAGCGGGCCCTGGCCGCGAGGGCGGAGCTGTTCCAGGTGGAGGCCCCCGCGCCGGTGAACCTCAAGGTCGGCGCGTGGGTGCACCACTCGGGGCTGGCTCGGGATGTGGAGATCCTCGAGCTGGCGGATGGACACGCGGTGGTGTCCGCGGGCGGCGCGATGAAGATGCGGGTGCCCACCTCCGAGCTGTCGGGCTCTCGCACGCGAAAGCCGCAGCAGGCGAAGTTCCCCGAGCGTCAGAAGCAGGATGCGGCGCTGAAGCGCGCGTCGACGGCGGCGGGCGCGTCGGTGGACGCGACGAACTTCCGCTGCGACGTGCGCGGCATGCGCGCGGACGAGGCCCTCGCGGAGGTGGAGTCCTTCCTGGACCAGGGCATGCGCAGCGGTGAAGAGGCCGCGCTCATCGTCCACGGCCACGGCACGGGCGCGCTGAAGCAGGCGCTGCGGGACTATCTGGCGAACTCGCCCTACATCCGCATGTATCGCCCGGGTGAGAGCCACGAGGGCGGCGACGGCGTCACGGTGGTGGCGCTGCGCTCCTGAGCCGGTCTCCCGGTTCCTGGGTGTGGCCATCAAGGGCCCGGACGTGTCGGGGACATCCCTGGCGCTCCGGGCCCTTCGTCTTCGCCGTGGACGTCAGCCACGGTGGAGGCCGAGCGTCCCCGGCGCTCGCGGTTCCACGGAGGGCCATGCCATGCACTGGGTCGTTCAGGACAACCTGTTCAACGAGCGCGGCTTCCACGAGCTGATGCGCGTCCTGGAGCGTGGCGCGATTCCGCACACCCTGGTGAAGGTCATTCCATTCGACGGCGGCGTGGAGCCCACCGTCGGCGTGGACGGGCCGGTCATGGTGATGGGCTCGTTGAGCCTGGCCCGGTACGCGCGACGGCGGGGGTGGACACCCGGGGTCTTCATCAACGAGCGGTTCGACTTCCGCGTCTGGCGCGAGCACCTGGGCGAGTTCCTCCTGAATGGGGACGCGCGCGTCTGCCGGTTCGCCGAGGTGCCTCGTCAGGAGGGTGCGTTCTTCATCCGCCCCTGCCTCGACGACAAGGCGTTCTCGGGGATGGTGACGCGGTGGGAGGACTTCGAGCCCTGGCGCGAGCAGGTGTTGCGCGTGGGCGACTCACCGCAGCTCACGGCGGAGACGTGGGTCGCCGTCAGCGAGCCTCGGCGCATCCAGAGCGAGTACCGGATGGTGGTCGTGGATGGCCGCGTCGTCACCGGGACGCGCTACAAGCTGGGCGACCGGGTCTTCGCCTCGTCGGAGGTGGATCCGGACGTGTGGACCTTCGCGCAGCGGATGGCCGAGCAGTGGGGGCCGGACCGGGCCTATGCCCTGGACCTCTTCGTCCACGAGCACAAGCCCTACGTCGGGGAGATCAACACGCTCAACGCCGCGGGCTTCTACGCCTACGACGTGGGGAAGATGGTCGACGCCATCGAGTCGATGCGGTTCTGACACCGCGTCGACAGGGAGGAGCCGGACCGCTCGCGGGCGGCCGGCGCTCCCGCACCGTCGCCTCTCGATGCAGCGCTACCGTGAGACGGAGAGCGACGAGATGCGATCATTCCACGGACCACCGGCCACGGAGTCGACGCTGTCGATGCTCGAGGCCGTGGTGAAACACCGGCCCGACATGAACGCGTGCTCACACAGCGTCGCCTGATACCCGCCGAGCACCGTCACGGAGCTGGTGACGTCGTTGAAGCCGAAGTCTCCCAGATTGCCGACGTTCGACGTGAGACGAATCACGTTGCCCTCGTAGCCCCCGTGCTCGTGCAGGTACACGCCGTCCCCGGCCGAGTACCCCTGCACCGCGTACGTGTAGTCACCCGAGGACGTCTTGTAGCCACGGCCGTAGTCCGAATACGCCCAGTTGCTCAGGCCTCCCGGAGCCCGCTTCACCACCACCGACCAGAGCTGGAACGGGAAGCGCGCACTCAGCCGCCCATGAAGCTGCGTGGCCCGGTCTCCCGCCCCGCCGGACAGACTCCCGAGCTGCCCGTTCACGTAGCTGGCGAGATACGAGGGGCCCACCACGCTCGTCACCGTGCGTGTGGTGAAGGCCAGGTGCGTGTACTCATCCATGGAGTCGGACTGCAGGAACGCGCCCTCGTAGTGCATCCAGCCGCCCCACTCCCGCTTCAGCGCCAGGATGTGCCAGTACCGCCCCGGCGCCGCGTTCTGGAGGAACGCCCGCGTTCCGCGCCACCGGGCCTCCGCGTCACCGCCCACCGTGTGCGCCGTGTTCCGGAAGATGATGCCGAAGTCCGGAGGGAGCGCGGCATTGCTCGAAAGGAGGCGCACGTTGAGCGCGAGGATGGCGTCAATCAAGCCCGCCCCGGGGAAGTCCATCATCAGGATTCCCGCGCGCTGCGCGTAGCCGCCCACCAGGTGGTCGATGGCGAAGTCGTTCACCCCGCGATAGCCGATGCCCAGGACGTTGATGCCGCCCGCGACATGGAGCGGATGCGCCATGGCGGAAGCGCCGCTCAGGAAGTTCACGAACAGCTTCGCCGGCGCGCCACCCTGCGTCCGGTCCAGGTGCGCACGGACCTTGTTCCACTTGTCGTCGATGTCCGCGAGCTGCGACACCGTCCAGTCATCCTGGAGGTCCAGCGCTCCCCAGGGAATGCCGTACGCGCCGCCCGCGAAGTCATCCAACACGACGATGCGCCCGCGCACCTCGCCCAGCGTCGGGACGTGAGAGCCTCGCCACAGATAGGGGCTGTAGGCGGGCTGGTCGCGATACCACTCGAACGTCTGATGGAAGCTCCGGGTGATGTCCTCCTCGGTGTGCTCGCGCTTCACGCGCATCACCACCGTCTCGGTGGGGTTGTCGTTCAGGAACTGGATGGTGGTCCGCAGCACGTCATCGAAGTTGACGTGCAGGTACACCACGCCGTGATGGATGGTGAATCGGTCGGCGATGTGTCGGCACCGGATGTCCAGCGCGCGCACGCCCGCGTCCAGCTGCTTGCGCAGGTCCAACGACTGCGTCTGCGTCAGGCTCCCGCCATACGACTGATACGCCATGGTGTCGTGCGTGCCGGGGATGGACAGCGACGCGAGGCTCGTCGAGTTGGACACCCAGCTCATCCACGAGGGATGGGTCGTCTCGATGCTCCCGGAGTCGTTGTAGTAGCGCCCTCGCGCGAGCGCGGACGGGGCCGCCGCCACGAGCCCCACCGCCAGGGACACGAGGATGTGACGCAGACGCAGGACAGACATGAAGCCCTCGACAGGGATGGCTCGCGTGGGACGCAAGGAATGGGTGACAAGCCGCAAAAGCAGCTTACCACTCAAAACACCATCCAGGCAGGAAGGCAGGCGCTCGGCGCACCGGGGCGGCGCTTGGCGCGAGGACGCGCGGGTCCACACCGTACGGGCATGCTCCAGCTCGACCACTTCGGCTTCGTGACGACGGACCTGGACGCGAGCGTGCGCTTCTACGAAGCGTGCCTGAAGCCGCTCGGCCTGGGCATCCTCGAGCGCGGCGAGGGCTTCGTCATCTTCGGTACGGACGCGAAGTCGCCGTTCCTCTGGGTGGGGACCTTGCGGCCATCGACATGGAAGGCCGAGCACGCGCCGGCGCGCAGCCCGCTCCACATCGCGTTCGCCACGAAGGACCGAGCGGCGGTGGATGCCTTCCACCAGCGGGGCCTCACCGCGGGCGGACAGGACAACGGCGCCCCCGGGGTTCGCGAGGGCGGCTTCTCCTACTACGCCGCGTTCCTGTTGGACCCGGACGGCAACAACATCGAGGCCTGTGTCCGCTTGACGTAGACCCCGCGCTCAGCCGGGGGACTGTCCCGACACCGCACGCTCCAGCGCCGCCGCCTGCTCCCGCTGGTCCGCGTCCGAGCTCCGGCTCGCGGGCCGCAGGTGAACTCGCGCCCGCTCCGGGTCCGTCTTGGCCAGCGCCATGGCCATGCAGAGGTTCGCACCGGGGTGCTCGGGATGCGCCGCGAGCACCGGCGCCAGGACCTCCGCCGCGCGCGCGTCCTCGGTACGCTCCAACAGGGCCATCGCCAGCTCACACGCGGGCTCGGGCTCCGAGGGCGCCTTCGCATGCACCAGCTCCAGGAGCTGCACGGAGCGCTCCCGCTCCCCCATGACATCCAGGGCGCGTGACAGCGCGTGCATCACCTTCACGTCCCCAGGGGACTCGCGCAGCGCGGCCTCCAACAGGCGCGCCGACTCCCGCCCGTCCCCCGCCTCCAGCCGAGCCACTCCGTCTCGATACAGGTCCGCGCCCACGTGCTCTCCTTCTCACAATGCGATGCGTCAATCCCACCCGCGCAACTTCCACCCTACAAATTGCGACAACCTGAGAGAAGCTTTCCACCGGGTCCTTCCATGCTCGTTCGCAACGCTCCCGTCGCCCCCCGCCGCCAGACGCCCTCCGCCTCGGAGGCCCCGGCCTCGGAGAAGGCCCAGAACACGGCGCTGGTCCGCCCGAACACCCAGGACACCTTCACGAAGGGCACGGCCGCCGCGGCGCGCGTGGGCAAGGCTCCCGCCGGGGACCACGGCAAGCTGATGACCGAGTACCTCACGGGTGCGCGTCCTCCCCCGGCCGACTTCGAGAAGGTCATCGGTTACAAGCCCTACGCCATCCAGACGAAGCACGGCCAGCGGATGCAGGACCCGCTCGGCTCCGCGTCCGCGCCCGGCAAGATTGGTCCGGACAAGGAGTTCGACCCCGCGGCCAAGACGCACGACTACGGGTACGATCTGCTGCGCTACTTCGACCGCAAGGGCACGCCCCTGAGCGGCGATGCGCGCAAGGCCGCCGACGCGCTCTTCCGCAAGGACCTGTTCGACTACGCCAATGACCAGAAGGGCTTCGGCGACCGGCTGAAGTTCCGCGCCTGGGCGCAGATCTACGCCACCGCGGTGGAGCTCAACTCCCGCGTGCAGGGCTACGGCCCTCCGTGAGCCGCGCCCCGCGGCGCTACTGCATCCCGTAGCGCCGCAGCTTGTCGTAGAGCGTCCGCAGGCCGATGCCCAATCGCTGGGCGGCGCGCTTGCGGTTGCCCCCCTCGTCCGCGATGGCCTGCTCGATGGCCATCCGCTCCAGCTCCTCCAGCGTCTTGTCCGGCAGTCGCGCGCCCATCGCCGGCGCCGGCGTGGACGTCGGAGCGCTCGTCGGGTCCAGCCACAGGTGCCGCGACTCCACCACCGCGCCGTCCGCGAGGATCGCCGCGCGCTCCAGCGCGTTGCGCAGCTCCCGCACGTTGCCTGGCCAGGAGAACGACTCCAGTCGCTCGGACGACTCCGGTGACAGCTTCAGCCCCGGACGCCCCAGCTCTTCTCCGATCCGCCGCAGGAGCAGCTCCGACAGCGGACGCAGGTCCTCGCGCCGCTCGCGCAGCGAGGGCAGCCGGATGGGGAACACCGCCAGCCGGTGGTAGAGGTCCTCGCGGAACTCGCCGTGCGCCATCATCGTCTTGAGGTCGCGGTTGGTCGCCGCCACCCAGCGCACGTCCGCCTCCAGCGTCCGCGTCCCACCCACGCGCTCGAAGCGCCGCTCCTGCAACACACGCAAGAGCTTCGCCTGCAGCTCCGCCTTCAGCTCGCCCACCTCGTCCAGGAAGAAGGTGCCGCCCTGGGCCAGCTCGATGCGCCCGCGCCGCTGCGCCACCGCGCCCGTGAACGCGCCCTTCTCGTGGCCGAACAGCTCGCTCTCCAGCAGCGTCTCCGTCAACGCCGCGCAGTTGACCGCGACGAACGGGCCCTCGGAGCGCTCGCTCCACTGATGCAGCGCGCGCGCCGCCACCTCCTTGCCGGTGCCGCTCTCGCCCACCAGCAGCACCGTGGCCTGCGTGGGCGCCACCTTCCGCAGCGCCTCCACCACCGGGCCCATCGTCGGCGCGCCCCAGCTCAGCACGACCTCGCTCGTGGACTGGCGCACCTCCGTCTTCAAGTTGAGCAGCGCGCGCCGCTCCAACGCCCGCGCCACGGTGAGCCGCAGCTCGGCCGGACTGCCCACGGGCTTGAGCAGGTACTCGAACGCGCCGGCCTTCATCGCCGACACCGCGCTCTCCACCGAGCCCACCGCCGTGAGCACGACGACCTCCACGTCCGGCTGCTCCTCGCGCACCTTGCGCAAGAGCGTCAGCCCATCCATGCCCGGCATGCGCAGGTCCGTGACGAGCAGGTCCACGCCCTGCTTCGACAACAGCCGCGCCGCCTCCTCGCCGTCCGCCGCCGTCGTCACCGCGTGGCCCTCGACCTCGAGCGCCTCCGCGATGAACGAGCGCACGCCCTCTTCGTCATCCGCCACCAGGATGCGCGCCATCTCAGGTCCCCCTCGCCGGCACGGTGAGGCGGAACTCCGCGCCCCCTTCCGCGTGCGTCCTCGCGCTCACCGAGCCCCCATGCAGCTCGACGATGCGTCGTGTAATCGCGAGCCCCAGCCCCACGCCCCGCAGACGCCCGGTGACGAACGGCTCGAAGATGCGCTCCTCGTCGCCCTTGGGGATGCCCGGACCGTGGTCCCTCACCGTGAACACGAGCGCCGGCCCCTCCTGCGCCACGCCCACCTCCACGCGCTGCCCCGCCGGGCTCACCTGCACCGCGTTGCGCAGCACGTTCTCCAGCGCCTGCTGGAAGCGGCCCGCGTCCAGCTCCACCTTCTCGTGGCCCGGCAGGTAACGCGCATCCACGCTCGACTCGCCCGTGGCCTCCACCGCCGCGCGCAGCACCTCGTTGGGGTCCGTTCCCGCGCGGCGCAACTCGCCGCTGCGCACGAAGCCCAACAGGTCATTCATCAACTGCTCCAGCCGCACCGCCTCGCCGACGATGCGGTCCGCCTTGGGACGCAGCACCTCGTCGCGCTCCACGCGCTCAGCCAACAGCTGCGCATGGCCCTTGAGCGACGCGAGCGGGTTTCGCAGCTCGTGCGCCAACACCGCGGACATGGTGCCCAGCGCCGCCAGCCGACGCCCGCGCTCCAGCTCCGCCGCCAGCGCCTCCCGCTGCGCCAACGAGCGCGAGAACGCGAACGCCAGCCCCAGGATGCCCATGCACGACACCGCGGCCACGAACAGCAGTCGCTGTGAGCGCTCCTTCAACTCCAGCGCGGTGACAGGCTCGAAGTCATAGCCGATGCGCAGGTTGCGCCGAGCCTCCTGCGAGACAGGGGGCTCCACCATCGGAGGTGTCCCGCTCGCGGTGGGCGGGCCCTCTGGCGGCCTCGGCGGCTTGCGCAGCCGGTGGATGAAGCGCCCCCGGCCCTCCTCGAACCGCAGCTGCGTCCCGTCCTCAATCTTCCCCAACGAGCCGACGCCCGCCGACGCGAGCACCTGCCCGTCCTCGACGATGGCCACGTAGCGAAGGCCGCCGTCCTGGTGGGTGTTCAGGAAGGACTCGAGCGCCTGCTGGCTCGGCACGCCAGTGCCCTCCCGGAAGGCCTCCAATCCAGCGAGCATCAGCACGTTCGCCATGCCGCGCACCACCAACGACGACGACTCGAGCGCCGAGCGGCGGATGAACACGACGGCGGACAGCAGCACCGCGCACATCAGCCCCGCCGCCACCCAGGGCATCCATGGACCACGCGGTCTCCAACGGGCCGGCCCGCTCATCGACGCGGCCCTCGCTCGGGGTGTCTCCCACTCCATGCGGCTCCTCCACTCGCTGCGAACTCTGCATCCAGGATGCGGAATCCGCACTCCCTTCCGTCACGCCGTGGCGCCACGTGGGCTCCTCCTTGCTTGAACGCTGCCGAGCCCATCTGTCTCTCCCCGAGGGTGGAGGGCGGCGCCCGGGCCGCTGGAGCACGCTTCCGACAGCGCGCGAACCGGGTCACCGCCACACGTCGCGGCCTCGTTGTGCAAGCGCGAGGCCCATGCCCCACGCCCTCGATGACGAGCCGCGTCGCGCGCATGCGGAATCCGCATCCCTTCGGCGACTCCCGCAGCCCCTGGAGACCTTTTCCATGTGATTTCAGTGGGTTGAAATGTGGCAAGCTGCATGCAATCGCCCTTGCCCAGGAACGCCGGAGCGCCAGGAGCGCACCGGCCTACAACGGGACATGGCGGCGATGACGATGCTCCGGAAAGCGTGGTTGAAGAGGCGGCCCCAGCGGCTGACGGCGCTGACCCTGGGGATGCTCGGCGTGGTGGTGGTGCCCGGTACGGGCCTGGCGGGCGCGACGAAGGGCGCCACGCTGATGCCCGTGGATGCGCCCACGAAGGTCGCCCTCCTGGGCCTCGCCCAGGCGAGCGCGGTGCCCACTCCGGCGGAGGCCGCGACACCTCCCACGGAGTCGAGCGCTCCGAGCGAGGCGGTGCCCACGGACCTGGGCATCACGAAGCAGGCCCAGGCGGAGGTGCCGAGCGTCTCGCTCGAGGAGGCCATCGCGCGAGCGCTGAAGACGAACCCGTCGGTGGCGCAGTCCGAGGGCAACGTCACCAACGCGGCCGCCGCCGAGCGCAGCGCCGTGGGTGCGTACATCCCCACGCTGTCAGCGAGCGCGAGCGGCTCGCTCTCCAGCACCCAGCGCGTCGAGCCGGTGACGGGCGCCGTCATCAACGGCTCGGCCGACAACTACAGCGCGGGCCTGAGCACCGGGTGGAACGTCTTCACCGGCGGCCAGCGCAGCGCCACGCGCGAGCAGACCAAGGCCCAGTCGGGCGCGGCCTCCGCGCAGCTGAGGGCTCAGCGCGCCAGCGCGGTGCTCGACGTGCAGCGTGCGTACTACGAGGTCCTCCGCGGCACGGGCCTGGAGAACGTGGCGCGCTCGCGAATCGAGCGGGCCCGACAGAACGAGGAGGCCGCGCAGCGTCGGTTGGCGGTGGGCTCGGCGACGCGCTCGGACCTGCTGCGCGCGCAGCTGGACCACACCACGGCCCGCGATGCCCTGCGCACGGCGGAGACCCAGCGCGCCTCGGCGTCCTTGTCGCTCGGGCGGCTCATCGGCGCGGAGGGCGCGGTGGAGGCCAAGGGCACGGAGAACCTGGACCCGAAGCCGCTCGCCATCTCCGACCAGTCGCTGGTGTCGGAGCTGGAGGCGCAGGCGCCCGCGGTGCTCGCGGCGGCCTCCACGCTGAGCGCCACCGCGGCGGGCGTGGACGTGGCCAAGGCCACCTACCTGCCGACGGTGCGCCTGTCGGCCGGCTACGACTGGTTCAACCAGGACCCGAGCTTCAATGGCGGCAGGACGAGCTGGAACGTCCGTCTGGGCCTCTCCTACCCCATCTTCGACGGCTTCCTGCGCGAGGAGCGCGTGCAGCGGGCGAAGACGGCGGAGGTGGTGTCGCAGGTGCAGCTCGCGGACACGCGGCGCGCGGTGCGCACCGGTGCCCACCAGGCGCTCAACCAGCTGCGCCTGTCCGCCGACCGCATCGGCCTCTCCGAGCAGTCGGTGGAGGTGGCGCGCGAGGACCTCAAGGTGCAGGAAGAGCGCTACCGTCTGGGGGCCACCACCATCCTGGAGCTGCTGACGTCCCAGGAGAACCTGGTCCAGGCGGAGATCAACCTCGTGTCCTCGCGCTTCGACTATCGCATCGCGCACGCGGAGCTGGAGGCGCTCGCCGGGAGGCAGCTGTGACGACACCCATGAACGACACGACAGGAGCACCGGCCGACAAGGCGCGCGACATCGCGGACGTGGTCATCCGAGCGGAGGGCCTGCGCAAGGACTACACCATGGGCTCGGAGGTGGTGCGCGCGCTGCGCGGCGTGGACGTCATCATCCGCCGCAACGAGTACGTGGCCGTCATGGGCCCGTCCGGCTCGGGCAAGTCCACCTTCATGAACCTCATCGGCTGCCTGGACGTGCCGAGCGACGGCCAGTACTGGCTCAACGGCCAGCCGGTGGCGGGCATGACGGAGAACGCGCTGGCGCGCATCCGCAACCGCGAGCTGGGCTTCGTGTTCCAGAGCTTCAACCTGCTGCCCCGCGCGTCCGCGCTCGACAACGTGGCGCTGCCTCTGGTGTACGCGCGCGTGCCCAAGAAGCTCCGCCTGGAGCGCGCCGCGGCCATGCTGGACAAGGTGGGCCTGGGCAGCCGCAAGGACCACCGCCCCAACGAGCTGTCCGGCGGTCAGCGCCAGCGCGTGGCGATTGCACGTGCATTGGTGACGCAGCCCGCGCTGCTGCTCGCGGACGAGCCCACGGGCGCGCTCGACAGCCGCACGGGCGAGGAGATCATGGCCCTCTTCGGGGAGCTGCACTCGCAGGGACAGACGCTGATGCTCGTCACGCACGAGTCGGACATCGCGGCGCACGCGCAGCGGGTGCTGTTCCTGAAGGACGGCGTCATCGAGCGGGACGAGCTGAAGAAGAACTGAGCAGGTCCGTCTCCTAGATGGAGAAGGCCACGAAGATTTGGAGGTCGTCGTGAGCAAGGTGAAGAAGGTGGTCATCACGGGTGTCGCGGCGGTGCTGATTGGCGCGGGCGTGTACGCCACCCAGCAGGGAACCCAGCCGAAGGCGCCCGAGCGCTCGGCGGCGGTGGCCGTCGTGGAGCGCCGGGACATGGAGGTCGTCGCGGAGTCCGCGGGCCTGGTGGAGCCCCTGCGCGTGGTGGAGGTGAAGTCCAGGGCCTCCGGCGAGGTGCTCCGCGTGCTCTTCGACACCGGCGACAAGGTGGAGAAGGACGCGCTCTTGGCGGAGATCGACCCGCGCGACGTGCAGAACGCGCTCGAGCAGGCCCAGGCGGACCTGGAGTCCGCGCGGGTGCGGCTGAACACGACGGACGCCCAGCGTCAGCGCATGGAGTCGCTGCGGCAGT
The DNA here is from genome assembly GCF_024198255.1 of Myxococcus guangdongensis. Lineage (NCBI taxonomy): Bacteria > Pseudomonadati > Myxococcota > Myxococcia > Myxococcales > Myxococcaceae > Myxococcus > Myxococcus guangdongensis. The sequence goes on along the minus strand of NZ_JAJVKW010000016.1, from coordinate 7,584 downwards.
CCGGCTACGTCACCCAGCAGGAGTACGAGTCCGCCATCGACGCGTTCGCCACGGCGCGGGCGGCCAAGGTGCGCGCGGAGACGAACCTCCAGCTCGCCAAGGAGCGCAGCCGGGACGTCACCATCCGCGCGCCCAGCTCCGGCACGCTGCTGGAGCGGCAGATTCAACCCGGGCAGATCATCGCCTCGGCCATCTCCAACGTGTCCGGCGGCAACACGCTGTTCAAGATGGCGGACCTGTCGGTGATGCAGGTGCGCGCCAAGGTGGACGAGACGGACGTGGGCCAGCTCAAGGCGGGCCTCAAGGCGCGCGTGACGATGGAGGCCTACCCGGGCCGGACGTTCATCGGCGAGGTCGTGAAGATCGAACCGCAGGCGCTGGTGGAGCAGAACGTCACCCTCTTCCCGGTGCTGGTGCGCCTGGACAACCCCGAGGGCCTGCTGCGGCCGGGCATGAACGCGGAGGTGGCGATTGAGATCTCGCGCCGGCGGGACGCCATCACCGTCCCCAACTCCGCCGTCGTGGGCCTGCGGGACGCCCGCGCCGCGGCGCTCGCGGTGGGGCTGACCGAGGAGTCCGTGCGATCGCTGATGCGGCCGACGGGCGGCAGCGGCAACGCGGGGGCGCCGGGCGGTGACGCGGCCCCGCGTCCCGAGGGCGCGGCGGACAAGGGCGCGGTGGCCCCGGCTGGAGCGACGCCGGTGAACGTGCGCGCGCAGGCCGCGGAGCCGGGCGCGGAGGGCGGAGGCCGTCGCAACCGGGGCGGTGGACGCGAGGGCCGTCAGGGCACGGGCGACACGCGGCCGGGAATCGTCTTCGTGAAGGGGCCGAACGGACCGGAGCCGCGCCGGGTCACGCTGGGGCTGAGCGACTGGGAGAGCTCCGAGGTGCTGAGCGGCCTGACGGAGGGTGACCAGGTGATGCTCGTGTCGGTGGCGCAGCTCCAGCAGCAACAGCAGCAGCGCTCGGAGCGCATGCGTCAGTCGGCCGGGATGATTCCGGGCGCGGGCGGCGGCGGAATGCGCGGCGGACGGTAGTCGGCGGCAGGAGGAGGAGGACAGGTCATGGGAGAAATCATCCGGGTCGCGTTCGACGCGGTCCTCGCCAACAAGCTGCGCTCCCTGCTGACGATGTTGGGCATCGTCATCGGCATCGCGGCGGTCATCACCATGGTGGCGCTGGGCGAGGGAGCCCAGCGCTCGGTGGAGCAGCGGCTCAAGACGCTGGGGACGAACGTCCTCACGGTGCGCCCCGGACAGTCCTTCTCCGGCGGTCTCGGCCGAGGTCAGGCCACCATGACCATCGACGACGCGGAGGCGCTGCGCGCCAACCCCAAGCACCTCCAGAACGTGGCGCCGGAGATCGAGTCGCGCTTCCAGGTGGAGTACGGCGCGGGCAACGCGAACCTGTCCGTGGTCGGCACGTGGCCGGCGTACTTCAACATCAACGAGTCGAACATCGTCTCGGGGCGGCTCTTCACCGACGCGGAGGACAAGGGCCGGCGCCGCGTGGTGGTGCTCGGCGCGCTGGCGGCCGGACAGCTGGGGCTGCGGGACTCCTCCGCGCTGGTGGGCGAGACGATTCGCATCCGCGGCATCCCCTTCGAGGTCATCGGCGTGCTGGCCGAGAAGGGCTCGCAGGGCTTCTCCAACCCGGATGAGAGCCTCTACATCCCGCTGGCCACCGCGCAGTTCCGGGTGATGGGCAGCAACCGCATCCGCTCCATCGCCGTGCAGGCCGCGGGCGAAGGCGCCATGGAGGACGCGATGGCGGAGATCGACCTCAAGCTGCGCCGCGAGCACCGGCTGCGCCCCGAGGAGCAGGCGGACTTCAACATCCGCGACCAGGCGTCGCTGCTGGCGACGGTGCAGGAGACGACGCAGACCTTCTCGCTGCTGCTGGCGGGCATCGCCGCCATCTCCCTGCTGGTGGGCGGCATCGGCATCATGAACATCATGCTCGTCTCGGTGACGGAGCGGACGCGAGAGATCGGCCTGCGCAAGGCGCTGGGCGCCACCGGGACGGACATCCTGCTGCAGTTCCTGGTCGAGTCGCTGGTGCTCTGCCTCGCGGGTGGAACGCTGGGCCTGGCGCTGGGCGTGGGCGGCGCCGCGCTGCTGCAGAAGCTCATGGGATGGACGATGGTGGTGGCGCCCGAGGCCATCGTCCTGGCCATCGCCTTCTCGGCCACCGTCGGCGTGTTCTTCGGCATCTGGCCCGCGCGCCGCGCCGCGAGCCTCGCGCCCATCGAGTCGCTGCGCTACGAGTGACGCCGCGTCCGGCCCGGGAGGTGTGCTCCCGGGCCGCGCGCGCTCAACGTCCGGGGCGAGCGCCCGAATCCAACTCGTAGGCGGCGACGTCGCGGTAGTAGCGCTCCACCTCCTGCTGCGCCGCGGGCCGCGTGAAGACCTCCGGACGGGGATGCGCGATGGCGTCGAGGATGACCTCCACGGCCTCCTCCACACGCTGCGCGCCGGGCAGCATGCGCGAGTCCGGTCCACCTCCCAGCGCGTTCGTCCCGAACTCCGTGGCCACCACGCCCGGCATCACCACCGTGACGTGGATGCCGGGATGAGACTTGTGCAGGTCCTGACGCAGACAGGCGCTCAGCGCGTTCAGCGCGTGCTTGGCGGCGCTGTACGCGGAGCGATGGGGCACGACGGGCAGTCGCCCCAGCGTGCTGGAGACGTTGAGGATCTGCCCGGCGTTGCGCGCCTGGAAGTGCGGCAGGACGGCCTGCATCCCGTAGAGCGCGCTGTTGACGTTGGCGCGCCACATCTCGTCCAGGTCCTCGTCGGTGAGCTCCGCCACGGAGCGGGTGATGCCGCGCCCCGCGTTGTTCACCCAGACGTCGATATGACCGAAGCGCTCGAGCGCCGCGTCGCGCAGCTTCTCCACCTGCGCGCGGGACGTGACGTCGGTGACGACCGCCAGCGAGTCGCGGCCGGAGCGGGTCGCCACCGTCTCCAACGCGTCCTTGCGACGGGCCGCCAGCACCAGCTTCGCCCCACGCGCGCCCGCCACCCGCGCCAGCTCCGCGCCGATTCCTCCACTCGCCCCCGTGATGACGATGACCTTGTCCATGTGTGTCCCCTCCCGAAGCTCGCCTGCTGTCACGGCCAGGGAATCTACCCGCCTGGAGCGCGCCTGGCCGGTTCTCGGCCGCCGCGTGTCACTCGCAGTGTTCAATCTCCGGGACACGGCCGGGCCCGACGCCGCGTGTTACCCTTCCCGTCCGCTCTCAGCCCGGGCTCATCCCCATGCCGTTCCGGTTCTCCTCCTTCTCGATGCTCATCGGCCTCGGCGCGGTGCTGGGCCACCTGTATCTCTACCGGCGACTGGTGCGTGAGCTGGTGCAGGGCCGCGTCGGCCGCCTCGTGGCCATGCTCGTCCTGGGCCTGCTCACGCTGCTGCTGGGCCTGCGACGCACGCTCCTGGACGCCATCCCCGAGCAGCTCGAGCGCGCCGTCACGGTGGCCACGTACTCGTGGATGGGCGTGGCGCTCTGCCTCGTGCTGGCCCTGGGTGCCATGGACCTCACCCGCGCGTTCATCGCGTTGGGTCGCCGCCTCCGGCAGCGCCGGGCCACGCCCCTCGCGGTCCCTTTGGAAGAGGTCATCGACCCGGAGCGTCGGAAGTTCCTCGGGCGCGCGCTGGCGGGAGGCGCGGCGCTCGCGGGCGGAGGCCTCGCGTCCTACGGCCACTGGCGAGCCTTCGCGCCACCGATGGTCACCGAGATCGCCATCCGGATTCCCAAGCTGCCTCGCGCGCTCGACGGGCTCAGCATCGTGCAGCTCACGGACATCCACGTGGGCCCGTTCATCCAGCGCCGCTTCATGGACGAGCTGGTGCGCCAGGCCAACGCGCTGAAGCCAGACCTCTTCGCCATCACCGGCGACCTGGTGGACGGAGACGTCCCCACGCTGGGCCCCTCCGTCGCGGCGCTGCGGGACCTGCGCTCGCGCTACGGCAGCTACTTCGTCACCGGCAATCACGACTACTACTCGGGGGACGTGGAGTGGACCACCTTCCTCCAGTCGCTCGACATCCAGTCGCTGCGCAACCGCCACGTGCGCATCGGTGACGCGGGCGCATCGCTCGACCTGGTCGGCGTGGATGACTGGAGCGGCTGGAAGCGGCGCAACCAGAAGGGCTACGACCTGGACCTCGCGCTCCAGGGGCGAGACCCGGAGCGGGCGGCGGTGTTGCTCGCGCACCAGCCCGCGAACTTCAAGGTGGCCGCGGAGCGAGGGATGGACCTCCAGATTTCGGGCCACACGCACGGCGGGCAGCTCGTGCCCATGACGCTGCTCATCAACTTCGCCTGGGAGCACGTGGCCGGCCTGTACCGCCACCAGGACTCGCACATCTACGTGAGCCGGGGCTGCGGCTTCTGGGGTCCGCCCATGCGCGTGGGCAGTCCTCCCGAGCTCGTGAAGCTCGTGCTCACGACGTGAGTCACCCCGGTGGAGGCACGCGCGGCGTGTAGCGGCGGTGGCGCTCGACATGGCCACAGCCCGGACACGTCACCTCGACCCGGAGCTCTCCACCCTTGCGCTCGGTGGCGTGGACGACGGTGTGCACGCCGTAGCTCGCGCGAGCGCCACAGGCGGTGCAGGGGCTCCAGGTCTGCTGGAAGGCGGTGTTGCGCACCACCACGCCCTCCTCGCACGCGCCGCACCACCAGACGTGATAGTCCACCGCCCCGCTCTGCTCGTGGCGCCGCTGCTCCGCGTCGAGGTGAAGGTCATCCAGCTCCTCGTCGAGCAGCTCGCGCGCCTTCCCACAGCGAGCACACGTCCCGAGGGACGGGACCGGCAGGGAGCGCCGAGTCGTCAGCAGGTGCCAGCTCAACGCCGCCGCCCCGAGCGAGAACACGATGACCAGCAACGTCATCGACGCGGCTCCAGCTCCACCTGATGCAGGGCCTTGCCCGTGAGGTCGTGGATGGCCACGGTCATCACTCCGGACGAGCCCTGGATGCGGACGCTGCCGAAGTACTGCTGTCCCTCCCACGGCGCCGCGTTCATCACCGTGGCCGGCTTCTGCCACTTCACCTCGGGGCCGAAGGTCTCGTCGAGCGGGCTCGGGCCGAACGTCCCCGCGTTGAGCGGCCCGGCGACGAACTCCCAGAACGGGTCGAAGTCCCGGAAGCGCGCCCGGTCCGGGTGGAAGTGGTGCATCGCCGGGTAGTGCACGTCCGCGGTGAGGAACACCACGTTGCGCACCTGCCGCTCCTTCAGGAACGAGAGCAGCTCCGCCAGCTCCAGCTCACGGCCCATCGGCTCGCCCGGACCGTTCGCCCAGGCCTCCATCAGCGGGCCGTCCGGCGTCTTCTCCGCGGGCACGACGAGCCCCAGCGGCATGCTGGTCGCAATCACCTTCCACGTCGCACGCGATGACGCCAGCGCCTGCTTGAGCCCGTCGAGCTGCGCGCGCCCCAGGAAGGACGTCTCCGGGCCTGGCTGCGTCTGGCGGTTGAGCGTGTTCGGCCCGCGGAAGGCACGCACGTCGGGGATGAAGACATCCAGCAGCGGGCCCTGCGAGAGCTGACGGTGGATGCGCCCCTCGGCGCGCGCGGCGCCTCCTACCGGTGAGTATTCGAAGAACGCCTGACGCGCCCGTGCGCCGAGCACGCCGTCATCGGCGACCTGCGTGTAGCGCGGGTCGTCCGCCATGGAGCGACCCGGGTACCAGTTGTTGCGCACCTCGTGGTCGTCCCACTGGTACGCGATGGGCACCTCGCGAGCGAAGGCCCGCAGGGACTCGTCGAGGAAGTTGTAGGCGAAGTTCCCGCGCAGCTCCTCGAGCGTCTCGGCGACCTTGGACTTCGCGGGCGTGACGACGTTGCGCCACACGCGCCCATCCGGGAGCGTCACCTCGGGCAGCAGCGGGTTGTCCGCGTAGATGACGTCGCCGACGTGCAGGAAGAAGTCCGGCTTCAGCGCGCGCAGGGCCGCGAAGCCGCGATACCCGCCCCACTCCGGGTTGATGCCCCACCCCTGCCCGCAGACATCCGCGCTCCATGCAAACGAGAGGTCCCGAGCGGTGTCCGAGGCCGACAGGAAGCGCCCCGTCCACGGCTCCCCCGTGGCGCCGCCGTCCTCCGCGAACACCCGCACGAAGATCTCGCGTCCCGGGGGCAGCCCCGTGAGGTCCACCACGCCGGTGAAGTCCGTCTGGGCCGTGAGCCGTCCGCCCTCGACCCGGTGGACGGCCCGGGTGAAGCGTGGGTCCTCGCTCCACTCCACCATGAGCCGGGAGGCCCGCTCCGCCTTGCCCCAGACGCTGACGGCCCCGGAGCGCACATCGCCCAGTTGGGCGCCCAGGGGCAGTGACGGCCCGAAGCGAGGCGCGAGGCGGGGGCGCTTCGAGGCACAGCCCGCGGCGGTGATGGCGAGCCCCTGGAGGACGGTACGTCGGGTGAAGAGGGTCATGGCGCGAGAGCTCCGACGAGGGAAACTCGGGGCCGCACCCTATGCAGACCGCTCACGGTTCTCTAACGAATTCAGGCAGGCTCAGAGCCGAGCAGCGGTAGTCAAGCTCGTTACGAGTCTTGGGATCAACGGCGACTTCCTGGTCACGAATTGAACACCTTGAAGCTGTCCACTGGGGTCAGCAATACCCACGATAAGCGACAGCCCGCCACCACATCGCGGCATGTCGTCGAAGAACACAGGTTCAAGAAGCGAGCGGTCGTCATTGAGTTCAGCGAACGAGCCCAGCGTCGGGAAGCAGCACTCCTCGATGACCCCCACTGCATGGGGCACCAGCGATGCGAACTTGTACTCAACTTTCCTTCTGATTCGATTTGAAACTTCCTCTCGAAACTGTGACGTCCGTCGAGGTTCGGCGCCGTGCCACATTTCGATATCCAGGAAGACCTCTTGACCACTGAGCATGTAGTGAATGTCAGCCGTTCGGTCTCTAGTGCCAGTGCGCACTTCGAACCCGAGAATGCGGGCCCCCGCCAAGTGGAGGTCCCAGGCTCGAACCGAGTGGGCAACTACAGACCAGAAAATCGGATCGTTGCGATCCAGGCCTGCATTCCATAGTGGAGAGACGACATTCCTCCGCCCAGGCGTTGATTCGAATGTCACCAAGAACCGCTCAACAAACCCGAGCAACTGTCGCGCGAGTTCCTGCGCTCCCATCAACTGCCTGATGAAGATTTCACGATAACACCCCACCCTGCGAGGGAGGCTCAGAAAGACCTCCTCAGCCGCTCCAATCAAATACAGCGACAGAGGCAACGTGGTATTATGGAGATACCGGCTCGTACGCACGGCCTCGAAATCAATGTTCCTCTGAGCGGAGAGTAGTTCGACATACCCCCGCGGTACGCAAGCGGCCAATGCAGGATAATTAGCAAGCCCTCGCTCGACTCGAGAGCAGAACTCTTCTTTCGTGGGGAGGGAGAAGTCAGTCGCCATGCCCTGTACCTAAACCAACGATCGTCATCGGCGATCCCTTTACGGACCCGATGGGAGTAGCGGGACCAATCTACGGAAGGAGTCCTCTCGGTGGATGTCGAGCGTTCGCACTTCCGAGAGAACCTCCTCCATGAAAAGCCGTAGGAGAGCG